>JAUXKG010000464.1 GCA_030624355.1 Acidobacteriota bacterium | reverse complement strand
TTCTGCTGTAACGGGTGCATTGTTCTCAACTCCTTTCCTGTACGAGGTTTAGCTCATGGTTCGTCGTATTGGAACAACACAGCGACCTAGATGTCAATACGAATCTTGTGAATGCTCCGACACCTGATCGAGAAACCGAGTCCGGTGGAAAGTCTGTTCCACGAATCGATGCTGGACCCATGAGACCAGACTGGCCCAGGATTCTGACGTCTGACCTTTTCTCGTGTTGACATTCGGGTCGCTCTGTTGTTCCAATACGACGAAACAGTGAGCTGAACCTCGTACAGGAAAGGAATTGAGAACCATGCACCCATTACAGCAGAAGAGAGTCTTCCTTCCGGCCGTTTTGATAGCTGGTCTGTGTGCCTCATGGATGCTCAGCCAGGGACCCGGCAGAGGACGCGATGCCTTTAGCGAGCCTGCCACCAATCTGAAGGTCCTCAAGGTTGACAATCCCGAAGATCTGCGCCCGATTATGCAAAACTTCGGCCGGTCGCTCAACGTTAACTGCCGCTTCTGTCACGATACGCAGGACTTCGCCAAGGATATACCCCATAAAGAGACAGCCAGACGGATGATTGAAATGGTCAATCAATTGAACACCCAGATCTTCACCTGGGAACGTGCTCCCAGGGCGACTTGCAACATGTGCCACAATGGCAGCGTCTACCCGCAGTTCGATCCGCCGTCTCAGGGCTCGGCCGAGCCGGCAACCAGGAGTGCTGCATTACAGGCTGAATAGCGGCACTGATAACAGACTGCCTGGCCGTCCCTTGGGCCGCTCCGCGACGACCCTCGCTTCACTGATCTGCTGTTGCGGATGAATGGAAGCCAGAACGGCAGAAGCAGAGGAGAGGAGATCAGATTGATGAATTGGCCCCATGTGCATCTTTTGCTTAATCACATTCCTGTCATGGGAGTCCCATTTGGATTCCTGTTGTTGGCTGTTGCCCTGGCTCGGAAAAGCTTAGAGCTCACCAAGGCCAGTCTGGGAGTTTTCGCCGTCGCTGCCCTGATCACGATACCGGTCTATCTTGCAGGTGAACCTACTGAAGAGGTGGTTGAGCATCTTCCTGGTATCTCAGAATCGTTCATCGAGGAACATGAAGAGTCGGCACTGGTGTCTCTGGTGGCGATTGAGATATTGGGAGTGCTGGCGTTAGCAGGACTGATTCGATTTCGAGGCTCCAGCATCCCGACCTGGCTTGTCACGACATCACTGGTGCTCTCACTGCTGACTGCAATATCGGTGGGTTGGACGGCCAATTTAGGGCGAGAGATACGCCATCCAGAGATCCGGTCGGACTTCTCCCCACCTGCTGCATCAGAAGATGACCAGGACGATGAAATAGATTAGGGCAGACGCAACGGGATCCCTCCTTCTACCCACTTTGATTGCCTTTTTCCTCCGCTCCTGCAAACGATGACATTGGTGATGACGGTCACGAAATATTCTGGCACTGATGAATTAGACTGGCTCCGAGCACTAAGGAGGCTTTCAACATGAGACAAAGAAACAGAGACCAGGATTCCAACTCTGAATTGTCCGACTTGACTAGCACAAAGGTCGGGAGAACAACCATCGGCTCTGGCACCAGCATCATAGGTGAGCTGGCCGGAGAGGAGGATCTCTTGATCAAGGGTCAATTCGAGGGGAAAATTGACTTGAAGAACAGCAACGTCACTATCGGCAAGAGCGGGCGCCTCGAAGCAGATATCTACGGGAAAATCATCACCATCGAGGGGAAAGTCCAGGGCAATCTCTTTGGAGAGGAAAAGATTATCCTTCGGCAATCGGGGAGAGTTCGTGGAAATATGCTGGCACCGCGTGTCCACGTTGAGGACGGCGCAAAATTCCAGGGGAATGTTGACATGGATACTGAGGACGTAGAAAAGCAGCCAACACTAAGGGAAGTCCCGCTGGCGAAAGTTCATAACTTGTCAAAGAAAGGCTAGTTCCGCCCCTACCAGGTGACTGGCCCTACGAACTCGTTCTCCTCTGCTCCAGTGCCGTGCCGACACGGGCTGCAAAGATCCTCAAGATGGGCTCTCTGGGCAAGTCCTCCAGCATGGGAGAGCCATGCATCACGCCCAGGTGGCCAATCGGATTTCCAGCCGAATCACGCACCGGAATTGCCAGATAACTTTCTATTCCCTTTTCTACCAGCCAGTCATCTTTGGGAAATCTCTTCTGCAAATCGGCTGAGTAATAGGACTGGTTGTCTTTGAACACGTGTTCGCAGGGCGTGCCCTCCAGGTCATATTCAAAAGTCTTGCCGTAGCCTTTTCCTTCCCAGATAGCAAGCAGGCGGGCCCGTGTTTTGGTCGGATCAAGCTCCGAGAGGAAGCCAAATCGAACCTGAAGTGCAGCAGCCAACTGCTGCACCAAAGAGCGAGGAAACTCTTCGCCCTCACTCCAGGATGTGCCTTCAATCACCGAAAACAGGGCCTGCTCGAATTCCTTGCGCCCGGTGATGTCGCGGGCGATACCTTCAATCGCCACCAGGCTGCCGGCTTCGTCGTGGACCGGTACGATGATCTCCTCAACCCAGATTGGACTGCCGTCCTTACGAAGGCCTCGAAGAGTCACGGGCTCGGCGGAGCCTTCTCCCTGGAGATATGACTTCAGCAGATCCTGATCATCGGGGTGGATCCTCTTT
>JAUXKG010000344.1 GCA_030624355.1 Acidobacteriota bacterium | reverse complement strand
GATCAGCAGAGCGCTGTACAGTCCTTCACTTCCGGGAATGCTCGGAATGAATGCGCCTCGCAAGATTCCGACGAGGTCGGGCTTGGAAATGGCGGCGGCCACGATCAGGGAGATTCCCATGGCCGCAATCAATATCTTGCAGAAGGTCTCTACCACACTGTAGCCGCCCCAATAGGCCATCACGAATGCCATCAAGACGAAGACCAGGGCCCAAATTTGGGTGCCCCACTCAGTCGGCAGAGGCAACAGTATGTTGGCCACGGTGCCGCTCATGAGCAGGGAATACATGGCGGAGAAGTGTCCGATAATGATTCCGGCGATCAGGATGATCCAGACGATCCAGCGACTCGTTCTTGCGTAGCCCTGGGCCAGGCTTTCCCCGGTGACCAGGACGTATTTGGCCGAGACGCTGACCCAGACAAAACGGAAGACCAGGGTGAAAGCCAGTGTCCAGATCAGGGCGTAGCCGTAGCCGGCTCCGGCTGCTGTGTTGGAAACCAGGTCGCCGGCCCCCAATGCCGTCAGAATGTAAACGAAGGATGGACCCAGGCGCCGAGTGACTGAAAGCAGCCACGCCTGAGGTGTTTCTATTGCCTTGTCCGCTGTTGATTCAGTCAGACTCCGCCCCCGCTATTCCACCATGCGGCCAGATTGACATAGGTGACATAAAGTGCTGCCAGAACGAGAAAAACCATAATAGCATTGGTGAGCCAGCTGTTTCTATATTCCCCCATTAAACTTCTGTCGCTGGTAATCTTCATCAAGACCGGTGTCAATATGGGAATAAGTAGAACCACCAGGGCGCTCACGGCCAAGGTCAGCCAAACAGGGCTGACTCCCGTCAAGAGTACATAAAGGGGAGAGAAGGACCAGAAAATCACACAGGTACGGTAGACACGCTGGTACTGCGGGCTTCCTTTCTTTCCCTCTTCTGTTTTCTTGGTTACAAAGCGGAACAGGTCGGCGACAATCAATGAGCAGCCCACCGTCGTTCCGATCAAAGTGGAGAAGGCGGCCCCCCAAAGCCCCAGACTGAAGATGATCATTCCGGTGACTCCCTGAACTTCGGAGAAAATCCGAACCATGTCGCTGGCATCCTTCAGTTCAAGGCCCAGCGGATGCACCGTGGCAGCGGCCGCAATCTGCAGCAGGACACCCATCACAAACATGCAGCTCCCGCCAAAGATCAAATCGAAGCGCTGCGTTTTCAGGTAGGAGACATCCCTCCATCCTTTCTCATAGATGAAGTAGGCGTATGTCAGGTTGATTATGGACCCTGTCATGGTGCCGATCAGTGCCATCAGCATGAAGCGTGCTTCGTACAGTCCCTGGCTTCCCGGAATGGTGGGGATGAACAAGCCTCTGGCAATCTGGGTGGGGTCGGGATGGGACAAGACAGCGACTAGAATCAAAGCGCCTCCCATCATTCCAACCAGAATTTTGCACAAAAACTCAATCGCCTGGTAGCCACCCCAGTAAGCCATGGCGAAGGCCACCAGGGCAAAGAACAGGGACCAGATGGAGGAGCTCCACTCAGTGGGCAGCGGGAACAACACATGAATTGCGTTGCCGCTCATGAGGATCATGTACATGTTGTAAAAATGCACCAGGATGATCATGCTGATCAGAATCAGCCACACCACCCACTGACCCACACGAGCATAACCCTGGATCAGGGTCTCTCCTGTCACCAAGACGTATTTGGCCGAGACATTGACCCAGACGAAGCGAAGAATCATCCCCACAGCAACGGTCCAAATCAGGGCGTAGCCATAGCCGGCTCCGGCGGCCGAGTTGGAAACCAGGTCTCCTGCTCCCAGTACCGTGAGGATGTAGACGAAGCCGGGACCCATCTGTGCCATCATTCGGGACAGGCCTGATCGGTTGGCCACGGAGGCAGGCTCTTGGTGCGGGTTGGCTGATGAGTTAGTCAGGTGATTTCTCCGGTCACTGTTGTCAGCCGCTCTTCAAGCAGAAGATGTCGGGAAGGGAATTCAGTTTTGCTTCGAAGGACACTTGCGTAAGATATCCGGGCTCCGGTCTAGCCTTCCCCCTCTGCCAGTTCGACGGCCACGTCGATGATCATGTCTTCCTGGCCGCCTACGGCTTTTCTGCGGCCCAATTCTACAAGAATATCGCGGGTGTCGACATTGAATTTTTCAGCAGCCCGCTGGGCATGCAGCAGGAAGGTAGAATAGACACCGGCGTACCCGATGGTCAGACTGGCTCGGTCGATTCTGGGTATGTGGCGCATGATGGGGAGCACTGTGTTTTCAGCCACATCCATCAGTTCGAACAGATCGATCCCTGTTTTCACTCCCATCTTTTTCAACACCGCCACCAGGACTTCGGTGGGGGTGTTGCCGGCTCCCGCTCCCAACCCGCAGGTACAGCCATCCACCCGTGTGGCTCCCTCTTCAATGGCGGTCAGCGTATTGGGCACCGACAGACCCAGGTTGTTGTGAGCATGGAAGCCCACTTCTGTTTCCTGCGACAGGGCACTCCTCAGGGCTCCGACTCGCTGGCGCGCTTCCTCGGTCAGCATGGTTCCGGCGGAATCCACCACATACACACAGTCGGCTCCGTAGCTCTCCATCAGGCGTGCCTGCTCGGCTAATGGCTCCGGTTCAATCATGTGTGCCATCATCAAAAAGGCATGGACCTCCAGGCCCAGCTCCTTGGCCATGTTGATGTGCTGTTCTGAGATGTCAGCTTCGGTGCAGTGGGTCGCGATTCGGGCTATCTTGGCACCCAGTTCAGCTGCCCGTTTAAGCTGTTTGCGGGTGCCGATTCCAGGGATCAGTAAAATGGCAAGCTGGCCTCGCTCGATCACTTCGGCAGCCGCTTCCAGATAGCTTTCCTCCGGCTCACGGGAGAACCCATACTGGATTGATGAGCCCGCCAGTCCGTCACCATGAGACACCTCGATCACCGGGACTCCTGCCCTGTCGAGTCCGGCAGCTATTTGTCGAATGTCCTCCACCCGAAACTGGTGGGACATTGCGTGGTCGCCATCTCGAAGTGTGGTGTCGGTTATCCGAATCATGGGGTTCAGTTTACTGTAGAGCTCTTTTCCTCAATCCGGTCCGATTTCCGCAGGTGGCCGGCCAGCTCCTCGCCCACCCTGGCTGCTGCGGCCGTCATAATATCCAGATTTCCCGCGTAGTCCGGCAGATAGTCTCCCGCGCCTCTGACCTCAAGCAGAACCGTCACCTGGTTCTCATCAAACAGGGGAGCAGTTTTGAGTCGGTACCCGGGAACGTATTCCTGTACTGCCTGGACCATCTCCTCTACGGAGCGCAGCACGGCCTGCCGATCGATGTCGCTACCGACTCGGGCATAGATAGTGTTGCGCATGATGATAGGGGGCTCGGCCGGATTGAGGAGGATGATGGCCTTTCCGCTGTCGGCACCGCCCAGCTCGACCAGCCCTCTGGAGGTGGTTTCGGTGAACTCATCAATATTTTGGCGAGTACCGGGACCCGCCGAGCGGCTGGCTACCGTCGAGACAATCTCGGCGTACTCGACCGGGGTCGCACGGTTGATAGCCGCCACTACCGGAATGGTGGCCTGTCCTCCGCAAGTAAACAAATTGACATTGGTTTTGTTCAGATGTTCAGAGACGTTCACCAGGGGAACGATGTAGGGTCCTATAGCCGCCGGGGTCAGGTCGACTACCAGTTTGCCGGCCGAGTCCAGAATCTTGGCGTGTCGGTGGTGGGCGCTGGCGGTGGTGGCATCAAAGGCGATGTCGAACTCATCGGGGTGCTCCATGAGCTCATCGAGTCCTTTGTGGGTGGTCTGGTATCCCAATTCCCGGGCCAATCGAAGCCCTTCGGATTC
>JAUXKG010000447.1 GCA_030624355.1 Acidobacteriota bacterium | reverse complement strand
GAGTGGGGGTCGAGCCCCTCTCCGAGGCAGTCGCCAAAGGCTACGACTCGGTGATCGGAGGGACTCCGCCCATGCCGGAAGTTGCGATCACCAGTATGTGGCGCGATACCAACGTCTTCAACTCCTCCGGTATCCCTTCCTTGACCTTTGGACTGGGTCGAGGGGAGGCCACCGTGCAGGGAACGGGCAGCTACGATCTGAAGGATCTGGTGGCCTGCAGCCAGATCTATGCTCTGACCGCTCTCGACCTGTGTGGTTAGTCGGGATGATGCTTCGGTCACGACAACCTATGCATAGTCCAGGCTTACTAGAAATTTAAAACTCGGATTAAACTAATGGCCTTCCTGGAAGTTCAGAACATCAGCAAGACCTATCGCAGCCGCCAAAAGGACGTTCAGGCGCTGGACAATGTCTCCTTCACCATGGAGGAGCATGAGTTCTGCTGTCTGATCGGATACAGCGGCTGTGGCAAATCGACGCTGCTCAGAATCGTGGATGGACTCATCCAACCCACCTCAGGCCAGCTACTCATCAAAGGCAGGACTATCGACCGTCCCGGATTTGACCGGGGGATGGTTTTCCAGCATTTCAACTTGCTGCCCTGGCGAACCGTTTTGGGCAACGTGGAGTTCGGTCTGGAAAATCGGGAAATGAGCAGGAAGGATCGGCAGTTACGAGCCATGAGCTACATCTCCATGGTGGGGCTCGACGGATTCGAACACTCCTACCCTTCGCAACTGTCGGGTGGAATGCAGCAGAGGGTGGGACTGGCCAGAGCGCTGGCCATCGAACCCGAGATTTTGCTCATGGATGAGCCGCTGGGTGCCCTGGATGCTCAGACCAAGGAGAGCATGCAAACCGAGATCATGCGAATCTGGTCCATTGAGAAAAGAACGGTGCTTTTCGTCACCCACGATATTGAGGAAGCGATTCTCCTGGCCGATCGAGTCTTTGTGATGGGACAGCGTCCCGGTCGAATTGTGGACATCGTGGATGTGGACTTTCCCAGACCGCGCCAGGACGACCTGCGCAACTCGGTGGAGTTTGTCCGTATGAGGGCCCGGGTTTCCCAGACCCTCAAGCAGAGCGGAGTGGTTGAGGCTGACAGCTAACAACTGACAAAGGAGTGAATGGCAAGTGGGACTGAGTATCGGGGAAAACCAATTACATGCAGGCTAAAGAGCCTTCCCGGACTGACGAACCGAGAGACTGGCTGCGCGACCGGAAATGGTTTCAGCGCCTGGTCGTTTGGGGCTCTCTGCTCCTGATCTGGGAGATCCTGGGAGTGATGGTGGGGCCATTCACTTTCCCCAGGTTTAGCCAGGTGCTGGTCAGCATGTTTGCCGCTTTCACCAATGGAGACCTGGCGACTCTGGCCGGATCACTGATGCAGATGTTTGTCGGCTTTTCGCTGGCCGCCCTGGTCGGTGTCCCGGTGGGTCTGTTGATGGGGGCCTCTCGAGTGGTCGATTATGTCCTGGGTATCTATTTCAACGCGCTATTCGTGACCTCGATGGAGGCCCTGCTTCCGTTCGTAATTATCCTGGTGGGGACCGAGTTCAAGTTCAGAGTCGCGGTCGTTTTTCTCTTTTCGATTTTCTATATCATCATCAATACGGCGGCCGGTGTTCGAGCGGTCGATCCGAATCTACTGGAAACCGCAGCTGCCTTTTGCACACCCCGTCTGAGGGTGTTCCGCAAGATCATCCTGCCTGCTGCCCTGCCGTATGTGATTGTGGGATTGCGGTTGGGTCTGGGTCATTCGGTGAAGGGGATGGTCATCGCCGAACTGTGGATTATCGTGGATACGGGAAAACGACTGTGGGATCTTGGTTTTGCCAGGAACTTGCCGGAATTCTTCGCCCTGGCGGTGTGGATCGTTCTTTTCGGCGCCCTCTCCAGCCAGTTGTTGATGGCAATGCAGGAAAGGTTGACTCCTTGGGCGGAGACATCCGGAGTTCTGGGGACCCACACAGGAAGGTAGAGATGGAACTCACGACCGGTCAAGCCTCCAGGATGTCAGAAGCAGTCAAAGCCAAGTTGATGAAGCGGGGGCTGAGGGCACTCTCTTTTCTGGTTTTTTTGGCGCTCTGGCAGTGGTTCGGATCCCGACCCGACATGTTTGCCCTGGCGCCTCCCTCGGAAGTGATTCCCGCTCTGATTGAGGCGCTTCGCTCAGGCGATCTGGTGAGGGCCGCTGCCGGAACCCTCTACACCATGATGATCGGCTACCTGCTGGCAGTCGTAGTGGGTATTGTGATCGGCTTTGCCCTGGCCGTCTCCGCCTGGGCCAAGAACGCCATCGAGCCCCTTGTCAATGCGGCTTACTCTTCACCCATGGCCATGTTTATTCCCATCCTGGGGGTCTACATTGGACTGGACTTCGGAGGAAGGTTGTTTCTGGTGGTCATCTGGGCCGTTTTTGTTATCATCGTCAACACGGCCACCGGAGTCAGAGAGGTCCCCCCCTCCTTGATTGAGATGGCGCGTTCCTTCGGTCTGAAGCGATGGGACATCTATCGCAAGGTGATTTTTCCTTCCGCCCTTCCCTATGTTCTGGTTGGTTTGCGCCTGGGAGCCGGCCGAGCCTAGCGCGGAGCGGTCACGGCGGAGATCTTGATGAGTGTCACCAACCTGGGAAAATTTCTCATCGAGGCCAGCTCCACCTTTCAGATGGCCCGACTCCTGGCCGGTATTGTGCTGGTGGTTCTGCTGGGTTTGGTGATCATTCAGGGTGCCGAGTACCTGGAACGGAGAATTCTGGCTTGGCGACACATGTCAGAAAGTTGGACTTAG
>JAUXKG010000204.1 GCA_030624355.1 Acidobacteriota bacterium | reverse complement strand
GCAACCCGATTTCGAGTCGGGCCCGTTACGTCCACTTCGGTACTCCTCCACACGTGAAGGATTTCATTAGAGCGGAGGCCCTGCAATGAAGTCAAGTAAGGGGGCGCTGACACTGAAGACAAAGGTGATATAGTAGGGGCCTCGGTTGCCTATCGAGCAGTTAATCTGCTCGCCGTGACAGGTCTCGGGCCCTGTGCAACGTGCCCCTCGAACCATGTCAGGTCCGGAAGGAAGCAGCATTAAGGGGTGCGCATGTGTGCCGCAGGTGACCCCGAGGCCTGACCATCTGACGGAGGCGGCAACCGGTAGATTTAAGGTCACATTTGCATCGTTGCCGACGGCTCATTCTGGGAGTAGATGAGTTACCAAGTTACAGCCCGAAAGTGGCGCCCTCAAAACTTTGATGAAGTAGTGGGTCAGGAGATTGTAACGCGGACCCTGCAGAATGCCATCAAGAGCGAGCGCATCGCCCATGCTTTTCTGTTCTCTGGGGTACGGGGAGTGGGAAAAACTACCACTGCCCGCATTCTGGCCAAAGCCTTGAATTGCTTGAAAGGGCCTACTGTCTCGCCGTGTGGCCAATGTGACTCCTGCCAGGAGATCACGGGAGCCAATAGCGTGGATGTGCTGGAAATCGATGCAGCTTCCAATACCGGTGTCGACAACATCCGAGATCTCAGGGAGAGTGTTCGGTATGGGACGGCAAGGGACCGCTTCAAAATTTATATTATCGATGAAGTTCACATGCTCTCGAAGGGGGCATTCAATGCCCTGCTGAAGACGTTGGAAGAACCCCCGCCCCATGTGAAGTTCATCCTGGCGACCACCGAGCTGGAAAGGATTCCCTCTACGATTACCTCCCGTTGCCAGCACTTTACTTTCAAACCGATTCCTTTTTCGTTAATTCTCGGATGTTTGAAAGAGATTACCCGGCAGGAGGGGATTGAGATCACAGAATACGGGCTTCGGTGTCTCGTTTCCCTGGCTGGGGGCAGCATGCGTGACGCCCAGTCTGTTCTGGATCAGATCGTCGCTTTTGCCGGCAAACAAATCAGCGACGAAGATGTTCGGGTGTTACTGGGCGTGGTGGATGAACAGGTATTGGGTCCCCTGGTGGAGGCGGTGGCTCGACGCGACAGAAAGGAAATCATTGGTTCGGTAGAAGAGCTGAGGAATTCCGGAGTCGATCCTCAGATATTTTGTGCAAAGCTGATTCATCATCTGAGGGATCTCATGGTCTACCAAGTAACGGGTTGGGAGGAGAGTCTCTTGGATTTGCCTGACAGTGCCAGAGAGACTCTGGACAAGCAGGCGCAGGAGTTCTCAAAGCTTGATTTGATCCGTTTCTACGATTTGATGGTTGGCTGTCAAAGCCAGTTGCGTTACCACTCCCACCCATATGTTCATTTGGAGATGACTATGATCAAGCTCATCGAGCTGGCTCAACTGCCGTCGATTGAGGAGGTCATCACGAGGTTGGAGTCGGGACAGGCACCTAGGGTAACCGAGCCACCGGACGGACCCCAGGCAGAGAGTCGGGACTTGCTTGAAACCTCATCCCCGGAAGCCGTTGCCGGCCCCGGAGGGGAGAAGGTGAAACCCTCTGTCCCCGCCCGTAGTGACCAAGAGCCAATGGCCCCTTCCCCAGATCAATTGATTGCCGATCTTTTTTCCAGTCTTCAGACAGAAAGCCCTCTACTGTATTCTTCGATGCAGCAAGCCGCCGAAGTCGACTTGAGCGAGAAGAAACTCTTCGTCGTGTTCGCACACGAGGAGAAGATTCACAAGGACCTTCTGCTAGAGCCGAAACATAGGAAACAGCTAGCCGAACTGTGTGCTAAGATCACTCGCTCAACTCCGCAGCTTGAAGTCAAATTGCTAGCACCCGTAGCGCAAGAGGCTGATCCTAGGGAAGATCCCAAGGTTAGAGCTTTCGTCAAAACTTTCCCGGGGAGAGTCATTGTCGAGAAGAAAGTGGAGGAGTAGTTATGGGGATGAAGAATATGCAGAAGCTGATGAAGCAGGCTCAGGCCATGCAGGAAAAGTTGGAAGCGGAGATGGGAGATCTACGGGTCGAAGCCAGTGCCGGGGGCGGAGTGGTTCGTGTCACCATGGACGGAACGAAACAGCTGCTTTCGATCCATATTGATCCTGAAGCGGCTGATCCCGATGACCTGGAAATGCTACAGGATCTTGTCCTGACGGCCGTCAATGAGGGTGTGCGCAAGGTAGATGACTCTTTGAGTGCTCGTCTCGGTGGAATGGTCCCAGGGTTGTCTTGACGTCAAAAAGGGTGAGGAGATGGACAATCCAATTGATCCTGTTCAACGGCTCGTTAATGAGCTGAAAAAACTGCCGGGGATTGGAATCAAGTCAGCCCAACGCCTGGCTTTCCACTTGATTCTCAGGCCCGGTGAAGAGTGTCTAGCACTGGCCGAAGCCATCTCCCATCTGAAAGCAGATTTGGTGCTGTGCTCAAGGTGTAACAACGTTTCTGGCATGGACCCCTGTCAGATCTGCACCAGTGCCAGCCGTGATTCTCGAGTGGTCTGCGTTGTTGAAGAACCTTGCAATGTTCTCTCAATCGAAAGGACCGGTGTTTACAAAGGTCTGTACCACGTGCTGCACGGTGCAATCTCGCCCATCAACGGGATCGGTCCCGAGGAGTTGAAGTTAAAGAATCTGTTCGAGCGCTTCAAGGAGGGAAGGGTGGAAGAAGTCATCGTGGCGACCAACCCCACCAGTGAAGGGGAGTCTACCGCCCTCTATCTGTCAAAACTCATCAAGCCTCTCAGCATCAAAATCACGCGAATTGCTTCCGGCATTCCGGTGGGAAGTGACTTGGAATATGCGGACACGGTGACCATCTCTCGAGCTCTTACAGGTCGGCAATCCTTTTAGCAACACGGATTCACACGGATTAACCAACACGGATTGACACGGATTCGGAGGGTTGGCAACAATTTTTTTGTCAGTTGTCAGTTGTCAGTTGTCACCCCGGTAATTCGACACTCGACACTCGTCAATCGACATTCTTCATGCGTCACTTGCCATGCTGGGTTCGACCCTGAAGCAGATCGATCGCATGCGGGAGCAACTTCAGGACCGCCTGCAGGGACTCGGTCGCACCTTTGGGACTTCCCGGAAGTGCCAAAATGAGAGTTTCCTTTCTGGAACCCGCCAAGGATCGGGAAAGCGCAGCGAACTCAGTTTGCTCGAGACCCCGCAATCGCATCAACTCAGCCAGGCCGGCGACCTCCTTTTCAAGAAGTGGCTTGACGGCTTCCGGCGTCACGTCACGCGGGCCTAGACCGGTCCCGCCACTAGTGACAATAAGGTCAATGTCGCCATTTTCACTAAGCTCTACGAGTTGATTCTGAATGGCTGGAATGTCATCGGGTACAATTTTCGTGAAGGCCACTATCCATTGGCTTTCAACCAGCAGCTTCTCCAGTGCCTGGCCGGAAGTGTCTTTCTTTTTCTGGTGATAGCAGCCATCGCTGATGGTGACGATCGCCGCCTTCACTGGTTGTAGCCCTCGATCCAAATCTCACCGTTGTCGTAATGTTCCTTTTTCCAAATGGGTACAGTGGTTTTCAAGGTGTCAATGGCGAATCGGCAAGCCTCGAAAGCATCTTTCCGGTGAGCGGAGGAGACGGCAATGAAGACGCTGCTTTCACCAATTTCCATACGCCCGATTCGATGGACAATGGCCATCCTCTGAAGGGGCCAGCGCTGCATGGCCTCGTCGTGAATCTTCTCAATTTCTTTGACAGCCATTTCCGGGAAGGCTTCATAGTACAGGTGAAGGACCTGCTTGCCGCGGGCGTTGTCACGGATTGTGCCGTCAAAAGTCACCACAGCGCCCGATCCGTTTGAAGAAACAGACCGAATGGCCTCGTCCCGATCAATTTGATGTTCTACAATTCGTATCACAATGCACCGCCACTGACGGGCGGAAAGAAGGCGATTTCATCGCCCGGAGAGATCGAGGTGTCCAGGCTGGAATATTCCTGGTTGACGGCTATCAAAAGTACTGTTTCATATTTCTTCAATTCCGGATGATGAGTTTGTAGTTCTTGAAAGACATCGCGAACAGAAGTCATTTCGTGAAGATCTACTTCCATTTCTGATTTGCCAACCAGGTCTTTCAAGGAGGCAAAAAAAAGCACCTTAACCATGTTCTGCTTCATTATACCTCTGTTGATCCGTCAGCTTGAGGAAGTTGTTGCCGACCGAACGGTTGATTCCAATCCGGCGACAATTTGCGATGATCCCCCGGCTGGAGAAACGGTTGTACTGACTGGACATTGGACACTCGGTGAACGGGCTGTCTGAGTTGTCAGCTATCTGCCCGGAGTGCTACCATGAAATGGTAATGAGGAGGGTACTTCTTCTCGTCCTTTGTCTGTCGATCTCGGTAGTGAAGGCAGAAATTCTGAAAGTCGAGGTTGACGGAGTCATTGACCCGATTACCTCGGAATTCATTACAGATGCTGTCCATCAGGCTGAAGAGCAGGACTCGGAGTTTCTGTTAATCGAGCTATCCACCCCCGGGGGCCTGGGTGTGTCCATGCGGGAGATCGTTCAGAATATTCTGAACTCGAAGATTCCCGTGGTGTGTTTCGTCGAACCCAAAGGGGCACGAGCCGCCTCTGCTGGCTTCTTCATTCTTTTGTCGGCAGATGTAGCTGTGATGGCCCCGGGAACCAACACGGGTGCCGCCCATCCCGTGTTCCCGTTTGGGATGGGAGGGGAAGACGAGACCATGATGGAAAAGGTCACCAATGATGCTCTGGCCAGTCTGCGAGCCATTGTTAAACAAAGAGAGAGAAACTACGAATTAGCTGAGAAGGGCGTGCTGGAGAGCAAGTCGTACACTGCTAGAGAAGCGTTGGAAGGAGGCCTGATCGATCTGGTTGCCGAGAATGAAGAAGACCTCTTGAAGCAGCTTGAGGGAAGAGAAATCACCCGTTTCACAGGTGAGAAACAGCAAATTGCAATCCAGGGACAGCAGGTTGTTCTCTTCGAAATGACCCTGCGGCAGAGAGTCCTGTCGACCATAGCGGATCCCAACATGGCGCTTCTGCTAGGCGTCGTTGGTTTATTGGGACTCTACCTGGAATTTTCACATCCGGGCTTGTTGGTTCCCGGTGTTGTGGGAGGCATCTGTTTCCTACTTGCACTCTTGGGATTTTCCCTTTTGCCCATTAGTCTGATCGGAGTCCTTTTGATTGTGTTGGCGCTCGGGTTGTTCATAGCCGAGGTCAAGATTCAGGGGTTCGGTCTGTTTGGGATTGGGGGAATAGTTGCCATGGTTCTGGGATTACTCTTTCTGGTGGATGCTCCCAATCCAGAGGTCAGGATTCGTCCTGGACTGGCCATCTCCGTGGCAGTCTCTTTGGGAATCATCCTGGT
>JAUXKG010000321.1 GCA_030624355.1 Acidobacteriota bacterium | reverse complement strand
TTGGCCTGAACCCCTGAGGTGATCATCTCCTCGGCTAACGATCGGGTGGGGAGTTTCCACAAAGGGAAGATAGCCTTTAGTCCGGTATCTTTTAGCCGACTGAGCCTGTAGTTGCGCACATCCTCCAGGAAGAGATCTCCGAAAGCAACGGTCCCGACTCCGTTTTCAACTAACTCAGCACAGAATCGGGACATGATCGGCTCGTAGTCAGCATTCGAACAAGGCCATGGGAGATAAATACACTTCAAGGGCAGTTGGACCGCTTCTGCCTGCCTTTCTAGAAGTGTTCTGCGAACAGCATGCATGGCCACTCGGTCAAAGGCCTTGTTGAGTGTAGTGAACAGACCGCAGACTTCATATTCCCCATCCTGCTGCAGTCGATGCAGTGCCCAGGCACAGTCCTTGCCGCTGCTCCAGGAAAGCCACACCTTTTTGGGGTTCATACCGATACCCTTTCACTAGTGAAGGCAACTCGGGTTAGCCAGGCATGCAGGCCAAACATCAATCCGGTGTAGATTAGATCGCTTGCGAGACTCCGGCCAAAATAGGGAAGCCCCCCAATATAGCAAGCCATCAATCCGGACAGGGTTGGAGGATAAATAGATATTCCCGAGAGCCACATCGCAAAGTTGCTGATGAGAAAGAACTGCGAACTACCCAGAAGAGCCGCGCCTCCTATCCACCAGGGTTGTTCAGTTCTTCTGAGATGAGTACCGATCCACACATTGATCAGAAAACTGCCAAAGACAAAGGGAGTGACGATGGTGTATGGAGGGTAGTTCAGGACGCTCCCCATGATCGGCTCGGTCACCGTCATTATGATCAAAGGAACAATATAGGCTTGCCAACTCCTCAAACGCGCGCCTGCAAACAGGCTAAGCCCAGCGACGGGGGCGAAATTAGGTAAGTGGGGCACCAAGCGAAGCAAAGCCCCAAACAGAGTCAATCCCAGAGCCAGGGGCCGCTTGTTCAATTCAATACTGTGATAGTCCTTTTGCATTGCTTGTCTCCTCTCTATGGACTGCAAGTCATGAACGTTTTCAGAAGGCCACATCAAGACCACCGAAGAAACTTCGACCTATCGACTCAAAACCTGCAATCTCCGTGTACTCTTTGTCGAAAACGTTCTCTCCCCGGAACACTAGAGCTAGGTCTCCGAAGGAGTCAGAAAATCGGAGAATGGGAACAGTCACACTGAAGTCAGTTTTCAAGTAGGAGGGGAGCACGACGCGCGCGCTTGAAAAATCGGGAAAGAACTGTACATCGTCTCGCTTTCCCTTGAACTTGAAGTCTATCCTGAACTTGTATCGTCCCTTGAGGAACTCCCCGTAGACTCCGGCCGTGTTCCTGGGCCGACGCAGCAGTTGTTCTCCTTCTGTGAAACTGCCTCCAGGAACTGTTCCGGCGTCGGTCACCTCAGTGTCGGTGAAAGTGTACTGGCCTCCAAAGCGCAATCGTTCGGTTGCTGAGACGAACCCGTTCAGTTCCAATCCCTGGCTCTTTGCTTTTTCCACGTTAATGAAATTGGGAGTCTCGAGTGGGACCAGGAAACTGAATTCGATCAGATCGCTGAAGCGATTGAAGAAAACTGTGGCTGAGAGGCCTCCCTGGCTTCCTACGACATAGTCGACGCCGAAATCAGTGGCCACATTTTTCTCTGGTTGCAGGTCACTGTTTCCGACTATTCCGAAATCAGGAAAACCTATGATCTCGCTGAAACTCGGTGCCCGAAATCCATTGCCCACACTTGCGCGCAGTTTCCACTCATCATCAAGAAGGTAGGCCATTGAGAAGCTGACAGTTGCAAAGTTCTTGAAGCGATCGTTGTTGTCATAGCGCGCTCCTGCTGTCAGGAACAGTCGGTCTCGCCAGGAAAACTGGTCCTGCAAATAGAGCCCGAGGCTGCGTCTTGACAGGTCGTCAGTCTGTGAGGCCTCTCGTTCGTAGGAGGTGCCAACTGTGATGAGATTGTCAGGGTTTACCTGGAAGTTGTTCTGCCAGTCCAGATAGTTCCTGTTCTCTGTGAGTTCAAATTCGGAATCAAAGAAATCAACAATATCGTCTCGCACGGTGACGCTTGTAAAATCCCTGCTGTAGTAGCCGTAGTGCACTTTGGTATCGAAACGGTCGCTAAAGAGATGGTTGTAAGACAGGGAATAGAGCCTCTCGTTGGTTTTACGAAAGTCGTTCGGATCTACGACTGCGCCTGTTGAATCCGTAGGAAAGTTGTTGTCGGAGTTTAAGTAGCGAAGGCTGCCGGAGATAAAGGAATCAGGCGTGAGTGCAACTGTGGAACTGGCAGAAAGATCCACCTTGTTGTATTGACTATTGAAATCGTGAAAGCCATCTGATTCAGAGTAATGAGCGCCGAAGGAATACTGAAGCCTCTGCAGTTGTCCTTGAGTCGCTCCACGAAAAAGGTAGCTGTTGTAGGTGCCTCCTTCAAACTGAAGATTTCCCGAAGGTCTACCTTCACCCTTCCTGGTGGTAATGCTGATGACAGACGTGACGGCATCTGATCCGTAGAGGACTGAGGCGGGACCGCGAACGATTTCGATTCGTTCAATGTTGGTAGTTGTCAGGTCTGCCAGATCAAAAGCACCGCCGGGTCGATTGACCTGCACACCATCGATCAAAACCAGATTGAAATCGCTTTCTCCTCCTCTCACAAACAGAGATGTGGTTCCTCCGAAAGATCCGGTGCGAACGACGTTGAATCCGGGAACGGTCTCTAAGACTTGGAGGACATCGCGCGCGCCCTGAGCTTCGATTTCTTCTGCAGTGATGATGGTCAGGGATTGCCCAACCTGTCGGGCTGGAGTTGGAGTTCGAGTGGCGGTGACGGTGATTTCGTGGTGTGGGCTAAGCGGCCCTCCCTTAGGCTGCTGGGTTGATTGTTGCTGTTTGTTCCTTGTGTCTTTATTAGATGGTTCCTGTGAGGCGGAGCCGGGAGACTGTGCCACTGAAGGCTCCACTCCAAACAGCAAGACGATTGTGAAAACAAGTTGATACGCGAGTCTGGGCTTCATACTTTCTCCTTGTGAAGTGATTTGTACCTAGCCCCGGCTCTCACTCACTGATGACCTGGCTCTGCCTTGGTCGGGTCCTGAATGAGCGCACTAGAAAGGCGCACGCAGACGGACCTCAGGACAGTGGAATAAGCATTACGGGGCTGGAAGTTCTAAGTTTGGGACTTCCTGTCAGACTTGCGGATCAGCCCGATGCCACACGGACAAGCCTTGTTGGCAAAGCTCCTGACATGCACGCTAACGGGATGACTGTGTGAGTCGAAACGGTGGGTTTCATGGTACCTCCTTGCTTCCCCTTCGGAAGCATCCAGAGGTCATGACTGGGACGGTTCCTGGCTTGCAGACGGCAGCGAAGCTGTCTGCTTACAGTTGCGAGGGCAGCGTCGGACTTTCACCGAACTTCCCGTGCATCCAACCATGACGGTTAGTAAATTAAACTGGGTGGGAGGATAGGAGATCTAAGGAACGGTTGTCAAGTTGAAAAAATCCAGCCGGTTTCCGCGCCTACCCCGTTGTGTCGGAGGATCTCCTTCAGGTGGACATTCCATCCTCTCGACAGATTATCCGTCCTGGAACACCTCGATGTTGAACCACGAAGCAAACTCCCCTGAGAGAGACCCAGACCGCCTTCTATGCGGCGTGCCGGCGTGCTAAACTGACTGGTGTAACACCGCACGTTTTGCGGCAAAGGACGTCATCGAATTGCCGCAAGTCGTTGGACACAAATAAGTCGGGGCATAGCGCAGCCTGGTAGCGCGCCTGCTTTGGGAGCAAATCTGATTAGTCTTCGGAACCTGTTGAAAACAAAGGAAAAGTCTTTACTGGCAAGCAGTTAGACTAATTGAGGCTTCCCCCCAGTTTCGTCCAATTTCCTCCACTTTTGCCACTCTTTTCACTACGCTATTCACTACACTTTTTTTAGGATCTTGAGATGTTCTTGGTTAGCCATTCTTACCGCTTAAACCGACGACGTAAGGCCAAGATAATCAAT
>JAUXKG010000027.1 GCA_030624355.1 Acidobacteriota bacterium | reverse complement strand
TGTCCAAACACCCGCCCGATTAACCGAGCTTGAAGTTCAACACCTGGGCTCGGATCTCAGCCTGTTGACCACTCGATCCCGCTCCGAGTTCCCCTTCGGCATTCTTCTGATCAGGGCACTCGACCCGGCCCGTCCGGAAGAAACCACCCTGGTCGCAGAGCTCAACGGCAGCTACCTGTGGGGCCTGGAGACCATGCTGGAGGGAGTCGAACTGTGTGTCCTGGAGGGAACGGAACGAGTGCTTTTCTCCTCCACCGGAATGCCGGTGCCCTTTCTGGAGCAGCTGCTGGATAAAATGTCTCTCTCCAGCACGGGGCGCCTTGACTGGGAGCACGAAGAGCAGGAATACATGGCCGGTTACTGGTCCATCTTCCTGAAGGGAGTGTATCTGTCGCCCGGGTGGACAGTCGTGATCAGCGAATCCAAGGCCGACGTGCTGGCTCCTCTGGCCAACTTTCGCAAGACCTTTCCCATGGTGATACTGGTCTCCGTCTGGGTGGTCCTGCTCCTGAGCCTGATTCAGATCCGCAGAACCTTGGACCCGCTTAAAAAGCTTCGGGCGGGAACACAACGCATCTCCCAGCAGGACTTTGACAGCCGGGTCGATGTCAGCAGCGGTGATGAATTTGAAGAACTGGCAGCCTCCTTCAACGCCATGGCCAATCGTCTGGGAAAGCAGTTCCGCACGCTCTCCGTGATGAACGAGATCGACCGGTCTATTCTGTCGGCCCTGGACACCCGGGATGTCGCCGACACTCTGCTCAGCCACGTGCGCGACATTCTACCCTGTGACGCCGTCAGCGTGACCCTCGTCGATTCTGAGGACAGCGACTCGGCTCTCACCCACATCAGCAACATCGAGACCGACGGTGAAAAGCGGATAGTGACGACCGTCTTGGCACCGGAAGAGGTGCAACAACTCCTCGAGGATCCGGGCGGCATCAACATAGAAAGTCGGGAAAATATTCCTCAATACCTGGCGCCACTGGCAGAAGAAGGCATGCAATCATTCTTTGCCCTGCCCATTCTGGTGAAGGACCATCTGGCAGGAATCGTCAGTTTGGGCAGCCTGGCTCCAACTCAACACAGCCAGGAAGACCTGGGCTACGCCCGCCAGTTGACCGACCAGGTGGCGGTGGCCATGTCCAATGCCCGTTTGACCACTCAGCGACAGGAACTGATGAGCATGTTCGAGCGCTACGTCTCTCCCGAGGTGGCCGCCGAAATTTTGAGACGAAGGGGCGAAATCGTCCTTGCCGGTGAAGAGAAGACCGCCACGGTGCTCTTTTCCGATATCCGAAACTTCACGCAACTCACTGCGGGCAAACCCTCCTCCCAGGTACTCGCCTGGCTGAATTACTATTTTGAGGCCATGGCAGAGATCATCATGAAGAACGGCGGATTCTTGAACAAGTTCATGTGTGACGGAATGCTGGTGGTTTTCGGAGTGCCATTGAGCCAGGGGGTGGAAAAGGACGCCTGTCAAGCGGTGCGCACCGCTTCCCAGATGGTAGAGAAAGTCGAACAGATCAATGCCGATCCACAGACCGGGAAATCGGAACTTCGAATTGGCGTCGGTCTGCATACCGGAACACTGACTGCCGGAATCCTGGGAACCGCCGACCGTATGGAGTACTCGGTGATCGGGGAAACGGTGAATCTGGCCTCACGCATGGAGGGGTTGACCAAGAAATTCAGGACAGGGACCGTCATGAGCGCCCAGACCCGGGAACTGGTTCGCTCTCAATTTGAGACCCAACTGCTCGGGAAGGTGGCTATTCGAGGTTTTTCGAAAGAGAGCCAGGTCTACACCCTTTCCGGCCAAAGCTGGCTGCGGAAAGAACTGTTGGCGGCAGCAGAGGGCCGGTCCATATGAAACATAGAACCTTTTGGCTGCTTCTGGTCGCTCTGACCGCCCTGGCGGGCTGTAATGCCCCAGACCTGACCGATTTGTCTGATGATGTAATAGGCACCTGGAGGACCTCTGAGTCCAGATACGCGGATCGATTCATCACCCTGCAAAAAACAAGAATCTCCTTCGGGACCGGGGGTTCAGACTTCACGCTCCACCCTGTCTCCAGCGTCGAGGGCCGAAAGGAACCCGAAGAGGGAAGGGTTTTGTACACCGTCTACTACCCGATAGAAGGCGAGGAACAGCAGTTCTCCTTCTATCACTATCCAGCCAATCAAACGATCCAGCTCAAGAATCAGGAATTCGAGTGGACTCGGGACCAGTCTGATTAGTAGTTAAAGGCCACAGACCGGCAGCAGCAACAACCAGAGCCGTCTTTCCCCCGCTCCCCGCTCGCGGATTTCTTCCTTCACTCGTTATAGGGGGGAGAAGGAAAGCCGGGGAAAGCCATGCTGCTCAAGGTGCACAGTGCCTCTCTGCTGGGGATCGAAGCCCAGCTGATCGACGTCGAGGTTGATCTTTCCCTGCGCCGGGGAAGGAAATATCACGTGGTGGGACTGCCCGACACCGCCGTCAGGGAGAGCGGAGAGCGGGTGCGGGCGGCCATCCAGAACTGTGGTTTCGAGTTCCCGAATCTGGGCTGCATTACCGTCAACCTGGCCCCGGCTGCCTTCAAAAAGGAAGGAAGCTGCTACGACCTGCCGATCGCCGTGGCCCTGCTGGGTCTGAGTGGAGCACTGCCACCGGAGCGGGTCCGCGACTGGCTGATTCTGGGTGAGCTCTCCCTGGATGGCCGGGTTCGTCCCATTCGAGGGGCTCTGCCGGTGGCCCGGCACGCCCTTAAGGGGAAGTTTCGCAAACTGCTCTTGCCGATCGACAACACACAGGAGGCGGCCGTGGTGGAGGGTCTGGATATCTACGCGGCGACTGCCCTGCCCCAGGTCCTGGAGTTGCTCAACGGGGGATCGGATCAGTTCGCACCCGTCCGAGTCAATCGACGGCATCTGCTGGGCCAGTCGGACACGGGTGGTCTCGATTTTGCCCATGTCAAGGGCCAGCAGAGGGCCAAGCGGGCCCTGGAAGTGGCCTGCGCCGGCGGACACAACCTGCTGATGATAGGTCCTCCAGGAGCCGGGAAAACCATGCTGGCCAGACGCATCTCCTCCATCCTGCCCCCCATGAGTTTTCAGGAAGCCCTCACAACCACCACCATTCACAGCGTGTCGGGACTGCTCCAGACCAACCAGCAGTTTGTCGTCCAGCGCCCCTTCCGCGCCCCTCACCACACCATCAGTGGCGCCGGACTGGTGGGAGGCAGTTCTCACCCCCGACCCGGCGAAGTCTCTCTGGCCCACAACGGTGTTCTGTTCCTGGATGAGCTGTCCGAATTTCAGCGTCATGTCCTGGAAGTCCTTCGTCAGCCCCTAGAAGAGGGACAGGTGACCATCAGTCGGGCCACCGGCTCGCTGACCTTCCCCTCCCGATTCATGCTGGTGGCAGCCATGAACCCCTGCCCCTGCGGTTACTGGGGCTCGGCAGTGAAGGAGTGCGTCTGCACTCCGGCGCAGATCCAGAGGTATCTCTCCCGGATCTCGGGACCGCTGCTGGACAGAATCGATCTGCACCTGGACGTCCCTGAGGTCCAATACAAGGAGTTGACTGGCGACCCGACAGGAGAGGCCTCCCGGATCATCAGACAACGGATTGTCCAGGCCCGCACCATTCAATCGAAGCGCTTTCCGGGGATTCCCATCTTCTGCAACGCCCAGATGGGATCTGCAGAGATTGGCAGACACTGCCCACTGGAGGAAGAAACCAAAAACCTGCTGGGAGCCGCCATGGTGAAACTGGGATTCTCGGCCCGGGCCTACTACCGCATTCTCAAGGTGGCTCGTACCATCGCCGATCTGACCAGCTCCCCACAGATCCGCTCCTCCCATCTCGCAGAAGCCATTCAATACCGCTCCCTGGACCGAAACTTCGAACCCACATAAAAAAAAGAAAATATGGGGACAGACTACCCGTTCACCTAATTAATCTGCTCAAAGGAGTCCACAATTGGCTCGATTAAGAAGAGTTGTCGCTCCGAAACTTCCTCACCATGTCACTCAAAGAGGAAATCGGAAAGCCCATGTTTATCAAGACAGACAAGACCAGGAGGTTTACTTGAGGCTGCTTCTCGAACGATCGAAACAGTACTCTTTCGAAATTCTTTGTTACTGCCTAATGACCAACCACATCCATTTGGTGATGGTGCCTCACCAGGAAGATTCGTTGAGCAAAGGACTCAGAGATACACATGGACTATACGCCACCTACTTCAATCGAAAATACGGCCTCACTGGACATCTTTGGCAGGGCCGCTTCTATTCTTGTTTGCTCGATAACCCTCATCTCTGGACGGCTGTACGGTACGTTGAGCGGAACCCAGTGCGGGCCGGTATGGTTCAAAAAGCTGAGTGGTATCCATGGTCCAGTGCCCCTTCCCACTGCGGCTTGAGAGAGGATCCTATACTTTCAAAACTTCGGCCTCCCCGAGGGCTCTTCACTGATTGGTCAGCCTGGCTGGCAACGACAGATGGTGGAGCCGACCTTGTATCTATTCGAAACAAGACCAGAACGGGTCGCCCCTGGGGATCAGAAGCCTTCATTGAGCAGATGGAAGCCAGACTGGGGCGCCCTTTGAAGCCTCAGAAAGCTGGACGCCCTGTCTCCAAAGGAGTTCCGAGAAAATAGGTGAACGGGTAGTCTGTCCCCATATTTTCCATTACGATAACAAAGACTGCTCAAAATGATCGTGACCTCTGCAGCCACATTAATCGACAATTTAACAGAGGCTCGCTCTCGAACCCTGCAGCTGCTAGCCGATCTGACTGACGAACAGCTGATGGGCCCTAGACTGCCGATCGTCAACCCGCTCCTCTGGGAGATCGGGCACCTGGCCTGGTTTCATGAAAAATGGATCCTGCGTCATCTTTGGAAAGAAGATCCAATTCGCAAAGACGCGGACCTGCTCTACGACTCTGCCAACGTAACTCACGATACGCGCTGGGATCTCCCCCTTCCTGGCCGCCCGGAGACACTCTCCTATATGGCCGAAGTATCGGAGGGCATCGGTCAAAAACTGCAGCTCAGGGAGCCGAGCGAACAGGAAGCATATTTCTACCTGCTGGCACTTCTTCACGAAGATATGCACGACGAAGCGTTCACCTACACTCGGCAGACTCTGGGGTACCCTTCTCCCAGACTTCATGAAGGCAACGACAGCGGGATCAAGACAGCTCCCGGAAAGGGAGGACCGCTGAACGGGGATGTGGAAATATCGGGAGGCACTTTCAAGCTAGGTGCGGAGTCCAGCACGTTCTTTGTGTTTGACAATGAGAAATGGGCCCATGCAGTTGAAGTCGGGCCGTTTCGAATTGCCCGGGCACCGGTTACGAACACCGAATTCCTGGCTTTCGTCGAAGACAGGGGATATGAGCGCGAGCAGTGGTGGACCTCTGAAGGCTGGGAGTGGCGCCAACAAACGGGTGCGGAGCATCCCGTCTATTGGAGGCGCGTGTCTCCAAGCGGCTGGACACGCCGAAACTTCGAGGAAGTTGTACCGCTGGAGGACCATCTGCCTGTCATTCATGTCAACTGGCATGAAGCGGATGCCTATTGTAGCTGGGCAGGGCGCCGTCTCCCGACTGAGGCAGAATGGGAAATGGCGGCCTCGGCTGAGTTTCAGTCAGGGAGACTGACAGGTGATCAGAAGCGATTGTTTCCCTGGGGCGATGAACTTCCGACTGCTGCCCGCGCCAATTTAAATTGGAAGGCCATGGGGTGTGTTGAGGTCGGTGCCTTGCCCGAGGGCGACAGCGCTATCGGATGCCGACAGATGATTGGCAACGTCTGGGAATGGACGGCTAGCGATTTTCTGCCCTATCCCGGCTTTGCTGTTGATCCTTACAAGGAATACTCCGAACCCTGGTTCGGAACACACAAGGTGCTGCGGGGCGGTTGTTGGACAACTCGCTCCCGCCTGATTCGCAACACCTGGCGCAACTATTACCCACCGAACCGGCGCGATGTCTGGGCCGGATTTCGTACCTGTGCTCTCTGATTGCTGCCACATGGGCTAGCTGCAAAGGCTGTTAAGCGAGTCGATGAGAATAAGACTGGTCACACCATCGCCCAAAGGCCTATTGGATGGAAACCGGGTGACGGCCCGCCGGTGGGCCCGCCTGCTTAGAAAGCTTGGTCACCAACCCACGATCGGGAACCAATATGACGGAGACCACTGCGATCTCCTGATCGCTCTGCACGCTTTCAAAAGCTTCGCCTCAATTCGTCACTTCCACCAGGACCATCCCGACAAGCCGCTGATAGTCGCTCTGTCGGGCACAGATCTCTATCGTGATATCCACGAGAGGGATGAAGTGGAAGCCTCTCTGAAGCTGGCGACACACCTGATTGTTCTGCAAAAGCATGCACGCGCGGAACTACCCGCATCGGTCCGTCGAAAAGCTCACGTCATCTATCAGTCCGCTCAACCAGTCAAAGGAAAGTTGGCTCCTCCAAAAAGTTATTTCCGGGTCTGTGTGGTGGGAAACTTGAGACCGGAGAAGGATCCATTTCGAGCAGCTCTGGCCAGTCGTCGACTGGATTCCTCCTCCCGCATCCGGATCGTGCACGTGGGAGCAGCCCTCCGTCAGAAAATGGAGAAAAGAGCACTAGCTGAGAATCGAAGGAATCGACGTTATCGATGGGTTGGTCCTCTCCCTTACTGGAGAACGCAGCGCTTGATCGCCAGTAGTCATCTTGTGGCGCTGACTTCGCACATTGAAGGGAGTTCGAATGTTCTCTCGGAAGCGCTAATCGACTCGATTCCTGTAGTAGCCTCAAAGATTGCCGGATTGGTGGGTACCTTGGGTGAAAACTACCCGGGGTTTTTCCCGACCGGGGACACACAGGCTCTGGCCTCCTTGCTTGAAAGGACTGAGACCGACTCAGATTTCTACCGAGAGCTTAAAGCCAAATGCGCACGGTGCAGTTGGCTGATTCAACCGCAGCGCGAGCAGGGATGCTGGGAAAAACTGCTGGAAAAGATCGGTTTAGAAAAATGACCGACTAATCTGTTGAAAGTTGTCGCTTCCCTCCAGTAAGGTGGTTTCTTAGCCGGTCGGACAAGAGGGTGTGAATGTACTTGAAGATTGTTCAATCTACGATCACTTTGTTGTTAGGGACACTCTGTTTCTCAAACCTCATTGATGTCTTTGCACTGTCAAAGCGAGACGCTGGTTCCACAAAACACAGGGAGCGAACCTTTGAATTCACCTACAGGACGACGATCGACTCGCTACCATTGGGGACAAAGCATCTGGAAGTCTGGCTTCCCTATCCCGAGTCGGACGAAAACCAGGACATCTTTGATATCGAAATCGATACTCCGTCCGCAGCAACCGTGCATAGGGAACCTGCCTATGACAACCGGATTCTCTATGTGTCCATTGACCGTCCCGAATCGATGCCTCAAAACATTCAGCTGAAATTCAAAGTGCGCCGCCGCGAATACCTGCGCCGAGATTTTGACAAAGCCGATGAAAACGCTGTTCGTTCCTTTGATCCCGAGATCGAGAAGTTTTTGAGACCGAAAAGATTGGTTCCCATCAATGACCAGATCCGGGCATGGGCAAGGGACGTTACGAGGGGGAAGAAAACCACCCTGGAGAAGGCTCGAGCCATCTATGATTACGCTATATCCATACTCAAGTACGACAAGAGTGGAACGGGATGGGGCCGGGGAGACCTGCTTTACGCCTGCGATGAAAAACGAGGCAACTGTACCGATTTTCACGCTCTGTTCACTGGCTTTTCTAGAGCCCTTGGAATACCTGCCCGTTTTGCGATTGGTTTTCCTCTTCCCTTAGAACGCGGTCAAGGAGAGATTCCCGGATATCACTGCTGGGCTGAATTCTATCTGGAGGGATACGGATGGGTCCCCGTCGACGCCAGCGAAGGCTGGAAATATCCTGAAAAGAAAGACTACTTTTTCGGTGGTCACGACGAGAATCGAGTTCAGCTCTCAATCGGACGCGACATTGTTCTCCAGCCGCAGCACCGGGGTGATCCCCTCAACTATTTTGTCTACTCCTATGTGGAAGCCGATGGCAAACGTATCAGGGACACGGTGAGTCACAAGTTCTATTTCAGAGATCTCTCTAGCAGCAGGGCTTCACAATCTGTTGGGAATTGACCACTCTGCTCCCTGGATCGAGATTTCGAGCCTGCCTGAACCGCGCATTTTAAATAGGTGAACGGGTAGTCTGTCCCCATATTTATTTATAGAATGAGCGGGGCAGCCTTTGACTGCGCAGAGAAAACCGCGCACGACCCTTCTTCAATATAGAGAAGGAGCTAAAGAGAGGTATTCCATGAACTCGACGCAAGTGAAGGAACCGACGCTAATTCCCCAAGAGGTAGCCGGAGATCTTCGGGAGTGGATTGACCAGGTAGAGGCTCTGGGTGAATTGCGCCACGTGGAGGGCGCCAGTTGTGATCTGGAAATCGGAACCATCGTCGATATTGCCATCGAAAAGGTGGGTCGTCCCGCTTTTCTCTTCGATGAAATTCCGAATTTCGCCGCCGGGCGGCGTGTTCTGGCCAACGTTCTCACCTCTCCGGCACGGGTGGCACTGGCCTCGGGGATGGATCCCAAGGCCGACCAGCTCAGCATCGTTCAGGGATGGCGTGAAATCTTCGCCCGCATGAAACAGGAACCGGTGCGCGAAGTTTCCGACGGTCCCGTCCTGCAGAACGTCCAATCGGGAAACCAGGTGGACCTCAGCGGATTTCCGGCACCCCACTGGCACGAAAAAGACGGCGGCTATTTCATCGGTACCGGCTGCTTGGTGGTCATGAGGGACCCCGACAGCGGATGGATTAATACGGGCGCCTACCGAATTCAGGTTCACGATGAGCGAACCACTGGAATCCTCATTACCCGGGGACGACACGGCGACGTCATCATGCGCAAGTACTGGGAAAAGGGAGAGGCCTGTCCGGTGGCAGTGGTGGCTGGAGGCCATCCACTTTTTCTCATGCTGGGGGGCATTCCCATCGGAGACGAAATCAGCGAATACGACGTGGTGGGAGGCATCTGGGGCCGGTCGGTGGAAGTGGTCAAAACGCCGGCTCATTCTCTCCCGGTCCCGGCCGGCGCCGAGCTGGTCCTGGAAGGAGTCATTCCTCACGATGTCAGACATCCGGAAGGGCCTTTCGGGGAGTGGACCGGCTACTATGCCACTCCGCTCAAGGACGAGCCTGTCATTCAGGTAGAAAACATTCTGCACCGGGACGATCCCATCAATCTGGGGGTCATGCCGGGAATGCCACCCAATGACAATACCTATTTCCTGAGCTACCTGCAAAGTGCCCTGGTCTGGAGTCAGATGGAGGCGGCGGGAATCTCCGGCATACAGGGAGTCTGGGCCCATGAGGCGGGAGGCTCTCGCATGTGGCAAACCATATCCATCCGCCAGCTCCATCCCGGCCACGCCAAACAGGCCGGGGCGCTGGCGGCCACCTGCCGCGCCGGTGGCTATGTCAACCGGGTGACGGTGGTGGTGGATGAGGATATCGATCCGACCAACACCGACGAAGTGATCTGGGCCATTTCCAGTCGCTTCGATCCGCGCGAAGACCTGGAGGTGTTGCGCAAGTGCCAGGCCAGTCCGCTCGATCCTATGGCTTACCCGGAGGACACCAAGTGCTACAACAGCCGAATGGTCATCGACGCTTGCATTCCCTGGGAGAGACGGGATCAGTTCCCAGATGCGGCCCGTGCCTCCAAAGATCTGCGGAAGAAAACCTGGGAAAAATGGCATCATCTTTTTGATTAGAGGAACATCCTCACCCGTTCCTGGCCCTAACGGGCACACCGGAAATCTGAAGGAGACAGAATGGACGTAGGAGTAGCAGGACTGGGCACCATCGGCACTGTAGTCGCCCGCAGCCTGGACCGGGGCGACATCGACGGTCTTCGGTTGGCCGCCATCACCACCCGAAGCCAAGAAAAGGCCCTGGACCGAATGAAGGAATTCTCGCGACCGGTGCCCCTGGTGACGGCTCATGAGCTGGCTGAGCTGGTAGACGTGGTGGTGGGGTGTGTCCCCAAGGATGCCTTTGAAGAAATCGCCGTGCCGGCGCTGGAGGCAGGCTGCACGTTCATCACGGTCAGCGGTGGTTCTCTGCTGGAGCACCCCGAGCTGGCGGAACTGGCCAAGCGCTCCGGAGGCCGCATTATCCTGGCCACCGGAGCCCTGCTGGGCCTGGACGCCATACGGGCCGCAGCCGAAGGCCAGATCGAGTCAGTCAAGATGGTCACCGCCAAGCCCCCAGTCTCGCTGGCCGGGGCGCCCCATCTTGAAAAGCACGCCATTGATATCGACAATTTGAGCGAACCACTCAAGGTTTTTGAGGGGAGCGCGGCCGAGGGAGCGCGCGGATTTCCGGCCAACGTCAACGTGGCAGCGGCGGTGGGCCTGGCAGGCATAGGAGCGGAATTCACCCAGCTCGAAATCTGGGCCGATCCTCATCTGGAGCGCAACACCCATGTCATCAAAGTGGAGGCCGACAGCGCCCGCTTCGAGATGAAGATCGAAAACGTGCCCAGCGAGGAGAAACCGGGGACAGGAAAGATCACCGCCCTGAGCGTGATCAATACGCTCAGGGGACTGGTCGAGCCGCTGCGGATCGGCTCCTAGCCACTTCCGCTCACAGGGTTTGGCGAACTCGATTGAGGCTGTGCGGGAGCACTCGCGTACACTATAATATGCGCTGATTCTTCTGGAACTCGGCTGGACGGGGGCTGGCCTATGCCAAGTCCTTTTGCACGTTCTCGAGTCATCAACCGGCGGAGCGCACAGGTAAAAGGATATGAGCGAGAAAACTGTAGCCCAGTTACTGATAGAAACACTGCGCGATATCGGTGTTCGACACGTTTTTGGTGTCCCCAGCGGCGGCTGGGTCGATTACATGGAAGTCATCCGGCAGACCGATGGAATCGACTTTGTTCTAACCAGCCATGAAGGAGGCGCCTCCTTCATGGCCGCCGTGTGCGGCCGTTTGACCGGCGCGCCGGGAGTCTGTTTCGGTACTCTTGGCCCGGGCGCAACCAACCTCAGCACCGGCGTCGGTTGTGCACTGCTCGATCGCTCACCCATGATCGCCTTCACAGATGAGATGCCGGAGGCCATTCGCGACAGAACGACTCAGATGGGCATTGACCATCAGGCTCTGTTTCGTCCCTTGACCAAGAAGACGACCCGCCTGGAACCCGATCGTGTCCAGGAGATTCTCTTCCAGGCGGCAAGCACAGCGCTCTCCGAACGCCCGGGACCGGTGCACGTCGGTCTGCCGGTGGGTATGAGCGCTCTAAGCGCCTCGGCAGTCGATGCACCTCAGCCGGAGCCCGAACGCCCTCCCGCACCACCCCAGGAAGCACTGTCCAAGGCACAGGAGCTGCTGCGCCGTTCACGCAAGCCGGTCCTGGCAATCGGGCTGGGTGCGGTGCGCGCCGGTGTCCGGTCCGAGATCCTCAAGTTGGCCGAGGGGGCCCAGCTACCTATCGTGCTCACCCCGATGGCCAAGGGGATGGTGCCCGAGGATCACCGTTGCTATGCAGGGGTGCTTTTTCATGCACTGAGCGATCAGGTGGGTCAGATCCATCATCAGTCCGACCTGGTCGTCGGCATTGGCTACGACCCGGTGGAATTCAACTACGAATCCTGGCTGCCCCAGGTCCCTCTCCTCAACATCGACACGGTGGCCGCCGACCTGGATCGAAGCCAGTATGAGCTGGCCTGCGACGTAATCGGCGACATACCACTGGCGCTGAAGGCACTGTCCGAAGTGCTTTCCGATGGCAAAGACTGGGATTTACAGGACTTGGCCACCCGGCGTGAACAGTTGTTCCAGAACCTGGCCTCCAACTCGGGAGGTTTCGGGCCCTGCCGGGCGATGGAGGTCCTGCGCCAGGTACTGCCGCAAGAAGGCATCATGGCTTGCGATGTGGGTGCCCACACCCATCTGGTGGGGCAGAAATGGCCCACTCCGCAACCCGGACTGCAGCTCATGACGAATGGCTGGTCGTCTATGGGATACGGACTCCCGGCCGCCATAGCCGCCAAGTTGTGCCAGCCGGAACGTCCGGTCTGCACCGTGCTGGGTGATGGCGGGTTTTTGATGAGTGCCGGAGAATTGGCCACTGCGGTACGCGAGAACCTTCACATCGTCTTCGTCGTGCTGACCGACAATGATCTTGCACTGATTCGGATCAAGCAGCAGCGGAAGGATAACCCGATCTACGGGACGCCTCTCAAGGGACCGACCACCATGGGAGGCGACAACATCTTTGGGGTGCCGGTGCTCAGGGCTTCTGATCCGGCCCAGTTTGAGGCAGAGCTCCAGACCGCCTTCCAGCAGAAGGGACCGGTCATCGTGGAAGCGCTGATCGACAGCCGGGAATACGATTCCCTGGTCTTGAAATCGGACAAGCCAGGCTGCTGACCGCTAGACCCAGGCCCCCTGACCAGATGATCATTGTCGAGTGACTGGGCTGACCAGCTGAACATTGTCGATTGACGATTGTCGAATTATCGGGCTGACAACTGACAGCTGACAGCTGACAGAAAAACACCTTTCTTAATAAGTGTTAATCCGTGTTGGTTACTCAGTGTCAATCCGTGTCTGTGAATCCGTGTTGGTTGATCCGTGCAATCCGTGATTACTGAATCCGTGTGAACCCGTGTCTAAAACTAGGTGAACGGGTAGCCTGTCCCCTAGTAGTTTGTCACCCTAGTTTGTCAGTGAAAGACCAAATATTTCTTAATTTAGGGACTTTCGCGTTCTAGCATCGTATGAATAAT
>JAUXKG010000203.1 GCA_030624355.1 Acidobacteriota bacterium | reverse complement strand
TATCTGCTTGCTCGGCTCGTACCCGGGTTGGAGTGACACATAGATATCAGGCAGACGCCCCTTTATCTCATCTGCCACTGGAACAACCGAGGCCTCCGCAATTTCGGTGACGGTCAGACAGGCGGACTCCAGTTCCTTGGTTCCTAACCGGTGGCCGGCCACATTGATCACATCATCCACCCTGCCCAGAATTCGAAAATAGCCATCCTCGGCCTCCATCGCGGCATCACCTGTCAGATAGGGCCAATCCCTCCAGTCTTTGCTCTTCTCATCTTTGCAATATTTGGCGTAGTAGGTGGAAACATAGCGCTCACGATCTCCCCATATGGTCTGGAATACTCCTGGCCAGGGATTTCGAATGCAGATGTTTCCCGCAACGCCCGAACCGGGTTCGACCTCATTTCCCTCTTCATCGTAGACAACCGGATGAATTCCCGGCACGGCTGGTCCCGCGCTACCCGGCTTCATCGGTTGAAGGCCCGGCATAGTACTGCACAGAAACCCCCCAGTCTCCGTCTGCCACCAAGTGTCCACTATGGCGGCCTCGCCCTTTCCCACCACCTTGTAATACCATTTCCATACCTCAGGTTCGATCGGTTCTCCCACCGTGGTCATATGCTTGAAGTGGTAATCATATTTGGCGGGCTCATCAGGGCCGGCCTTTCTCAACATCCGGATAGTGGTCGGTGCTGTGTGGAAGATATTCACATCCAGCTGCCTGGCTATTCTCCAAGGCCGGCCGGGATCAGGATAGGTCGGCACCCCTTCGTACATTACGGTTGTCGCCGCAAGGGACAGTGGGCCGTAAACGATATAGGAATGTCCCGTAATCCACCCGATATCGGCCATGCACCAATAGACGTCCTCCGGGTGAATGTCCTGGACATACTTTGATGTTCCCGCCACGTAGGCCAGGTAACCCCCTATGCCGTGCTGACAGCCCTTTGGTTTTCCAGTAGTTCCACTGGTATACATGATGAACAGAGGGTCTTCAGCCGGAAGGGCAACAGGTTTGACTCTCCGGCCGGCAAAATCCTTGAGCAACTCATCCACAAAATAGTCGCGACCCTCCACCATAGGCTGCTCTGAGACGTTCTTGCCCCCTAAGCGCCTCCAGACCAACACTTTGTCGACGGTCTGGCCTTCCTGTTCCGCTACCTGCACGGCTACATCGGCATTCTTCTTGTGGTCCAGCAACCGACCCGAACGGTAATACCCGTCAATCGTGATCAGCACATTACTTCCAGAATCCGCGATCCTTTCGCCGCAAGCCTTTCCACTGAACCCGCCATAGACCTCAGAATGAATGACACCGAGCCTGGCGCAAGCCAACATCGTGACCGGGAGTTCCGGAACCATGGGCATGTGAAGCGTCACTCGATCGCCAGCCTTCAGACCGGCAAAATCTTCCAAAAGCGCCGCGAACTCGTTCACCCTGACATACAACTCCTGATAGGTAAGAACACTGGTCGGTTCATCTTCGGGCTCAGGGACGTAAATGATGGCCGCCTTGTTCTTGTGCTTGACCAAATGCCTGTCTACGCAGTTGTGACAGGCATTGAGGCGCCCACCCACAAACCATTTCCAGCACGGTGCGTCGCTGGTATCGAGCGTGGTGTGCCAGTATCGATCCCAATCGAGCAGATCCGCATATTCTCTGAAACATTCGGGAAAGTTTTCCAGGCTGAATCGATCATAAATTCCTGGGTCGGTCATGTTGGCCTGGGCAATGAATTGGTGTGAGGGAGAATAATACTGTTCTTCCTGCCAATGAACTGCAATCTGGGCTTCACTAACTTCCGGAACTTCTTTTTCACTCAAGATGTCACCTCTCTTTATCTTATGACCCAAGATGGAGCGGCCAGATGGAGGTCCCCCAAAGGCCCTCGACAGAACCGAGCACTCTCGTCGCGCGCGGCAAGGGCTCTCGGTTAGGGGTGGCGTCCGCTTTCATTTATGACCTGCCAGCCCCAGTGATTCTGCCACTTGCGCCATCGCATCTCGTACAAAGGCAATATGATCATCCAGCTCGACCTCGAGATCGGTGGCTCCACAGCGAATATCATCACGACTGACGTTGCGGGCAAAGGCTTTGTCCTTCAGCTTCTTCTTGACCGACTTCACCGGCAGTTCAGCAATGTTCCGTCCCGGCCTGACCAGGGTCGCTGCCGTCAGAAAGCCACACAGCTCATCCACTGCAAACAGGGCTTTGTCCATTCGACTCCTTCGCTCCATCTGCATGTGACCAGCATGGGCTTTGATGGAATAGATGATGTCCTCAGAATAACCTCGCCTCTCCAAAACACCCGCTCCCACCCGGGGATGATCCTTAGGGTCCGGATTTTGCTCATAGTCGAAATCATGCAAAAGCCCGACCACCCCCCACCGCTCCTGATCCTCTCCAAATTTGCGGGCATAGGCGCGCATGGCCGCTTCCACGGCCAAGGCATGCTTGATCAATCCCTCCCCCTTGGTGTGCTTTGTCAACAAATTCCAGGCGTCCTCACGGGTGGAATTCATCCTCCTTTGAGCCTCCCCTCACAGTATAGCTGGGGATTTATGGTAACTTAAATCTGCTGATCATGCTAAGAGCCAAAATAATTGCCACCATCGGTCCCGCTTCTCACTCCAGGGAAGTCCTCAAAAAGCTCATTCAGGCCGGCATGAATGTGGCTCGACTCAACTTCGCCCACAGCGACCATGCAATTCATCGTCAGGCAATCGTAAACATTCGTCAGCTCTCTGACGAACTGGAGACTCCTCTGGCCATTATGCAGGACCTGCAGGGGATCAAGATTCGAACCGGCCCGTTGAAGAATGGGGAAGCAGTCGAACTTGTGGAAGGTGAGAATTTCTATATCACCACCAATCCTATCGAGGGGAGCAAGGAAGGAGTTTCCACCTCTTATCAGGAGCTTTCGCTGGACGTAAAGTCCGGTGACCGAATTCTTATTTCCGACGGCCTCATCGAACTTCAAGTTGTCTCCACCACAGCTTCCGAGGTGCAGTGCAAGGTCATCGTCGGAGGCGCCTTGGTTCAGAATCAGGGGATTAACCTTCCGGGTGTCACGATTTCAGCACCCACTCTGAACCAGAAAGATCTGGCGGATCTCGAATTTGGGGTCCGCGAAGCGGTCGATTACATCGCGCTCTCCTTTGTTCGTCGAGCCGAGGACGTTCTCACCTTGAAGAAGGAGTTGGAGAAAAGAAACGCCGACATTCCGATCATAGCCAAGCTTGAACGGCCTCTTGCCATTGAAAACCTGGATGAAATACTGGCCGTGTCCGACGGCGTGATGGTGGCTCGGGGAGATCTTGGAGTTGAGGTTCCCGCCGAAAAAGTGCCAGTAATTCAAAAACACATCATTGAGAAGGCCAACAGGGACAAAAAGATTGTCATCACGGCCACTCAGATGCTGGAATCGATGATCTATCATCCTCGACCCACACGGGCCGAAGCTTCTGATGTGGCCAATGCAGTTTTTGACGGTACTGACGCCTTGATGTTATCGGGGGAGACCGCCAGGGGGAAATTTCCGGTCGAGACGGTAGAAACTATGGCAAGGATTGTTGCGGAAGCTGAAAAGCTTGAATTCAATTCACCTCTGTGGGAGGGGCCGAAGACCGACAGTCTTCCCTTTCCGGAGGCCGTTTGTAACGCCGCTTACCACGCCGCCAAATCCACCCGAAGCCGGGCCATCATCGCCTTTACTCAGAGCGGCTCCACGGCCCGCTTGATCTCCAAATATCGCCCTCGAGCCGAAATTTGGGCCTGCACCCCCCACAAGACGATCGCTCAAAGAGTATCCCTGTACTGGGGAGTTCGATCTCTACGAATGCGGGAAATCCGGAATGTAGATGAGCTTATTCACGAACTGGAAAAGCTGCTGCTGGAACGAAACGTGGTGGAACACGAAGACAACATTATCATACTGACAGGCGCCCCCATCGTTGAGAAAGGCCATACCAGTCTCATGAAACTGCATACCGTAAAAGACAGTCGCCAATGATCAATCAATTCTGCTCGAACCGTATCGGAAAGCCCTTGAATCCAATCGTCGGCTATCGTCTGTTCGTCGGCTTCAAAGCGGCAATGAATGGAAGATTGCGGTACTCTTCACCGAAATCCAGACCATAGCCCACCACGAATTCATCGGGAACCTCCACTTCGCGCCTGGAAGGCTTGGACAACAGAGCGCAGAGTTTCAGAGAAGCAGGTTCGCGGAATCCAAGATTGCTCAGCAGATAGGCTGCCGTTAATCCAGTGTCAACAATGTCTTCCACCACAACCACATTCAAATCCCGGAGACTGGTTCCTGCATCCTTTATGAGTTGAACCTCTCCAAAGTTCTCAGTGTTGGTTCCATAATCAGGCATCAAGCCCCGAAAACACTGTAGATTTGGAGTGTTCACGGGGCCAGGGTGCGGATAGGGTGCGGATTTGAGAAAAATTTCTGCTGATAGTCCAATGCAACGCGAGGGCAGTGATGTGTGGACTACAAGCACCAGCGACCGCACACCTCGATTCGAGTTCAGACATTGGAGGCTTTCGTTCTCACCGGTGAGTGTTACACCTCTGTCAACCGACTGAGACAGGGTAAACGTATAGGCGTACCATCGTACTGACCCGCCAGGAACAAAGAACCTCACATCGAGATCGTTAGCAAGGATGAACTGACCGTCATCAGCATAAGCGTCCACCAATACCACTCAGGGAAAATGTCACTTCCGTTGCCCCCCAGTGCAAATGCTGTCTGAGTATTCCGTGAAATCTTCGGGATCGAGTAAACCTGAGTAGACAGAGGGATTAAAAAAGGGTGTGACCGAGATCACAGCCTAGAATTCTTACCGATTTTTCTATGAGTTCTTAATTGGTTGCTTTCAAAAGGCTTTTAGTCTCCCAAACAGGTACGCCCGCCCGCCCTTGGCACAGCTATTGCGATCTGTATTAGCAGAGATTGCATAGGTCATTGTGAAACAGCAAGAAAATGGCAAAGGAGTTTCTAAGGGTGATAAGGGCAGCGATACCAAGAAGGGCGACAAGGGCAGCGGTTACGGCGGAAAGGACTGAAAAGGCAAAGACCGAGACGTCAAGAGTGACGAGACCGGTGAATGATTAAGAAGATCAAAGCGGTTGGTGTGTGGGACAAACATGAGAACTCCACAACTGAGGATAGTGATATGAGAAATGACAGATTACAGGTAAACAGCCAGCAGGGTGTGGCCCTGATCATGGTGATGTCGCTGGCCCTGTTGGGTATGGCACTAACAGGTGCCATGGTGACCATGCTGGTCTCCAGTACTAACCAGACAAATATGGTTAAATCCTGGGAAGAATCCTACGGGACCGGCCTGGGTGCCATTCACAAGACCATCTTCCAGATAGAAGCCGCCTGTGGCGGCGCTGCTCCGCCCGGTACCCTGAAAGCAGTGGAGACCTA
>JAUXKG010000026.1 GCA_030624355.1 Acidobacteriota bacterium | reverse complement strand
CACTGGCTCCAACTAGAGCACACCGCCGCGTCACATTTTCCGGTTGCCGGCCTGCAGGCCGAGGTCGTAGTATGAGGTGAACAAAAGGTGAAATAAAAATCGTTTGTCCATTCAGGCCCTCTTTCCAGGCCTTGTGGGGAAGATGATCCAGATCGACACGCCAGTACAGAATCTGAGCGGAGTAGGTCCGAAACGCTCCCAGATGTTTGCTCAGGCAGGAATCTACACCGTCGAGGATCTGCTCAAGACTCTCCCTTTCCGCTATGAGGACAGGACCCACTTTTGCCCGATCAGCGAATTGAAGCTGGAGCAGGCAGTAGTGGTCAGAGGTCGGGTCGTTGCCACCGCTCAGCACACCACTCCCAGGAAGCGTATTCGGGTCTTCCAGTTGACCATCAGCGATGGTTCGGGTGAGCTGCAGATCGGATTTTTTCGACAGGCTTACCTGGGGAGGGTGTTTCGAAAGGAGCAGATCGTTGTTCTCTATGGAATTCCGCGACGCGACTATTCCGGTTCCGGACTGACCCTAATGAACCCTGAGTTCGAGATTCTGGAAGGGGGATCAGAAGCCAGTCTGCATTCCGGGCGTATTGTTCCCATCTACAGAAAGGTGGGGAAGATGAGTACCCGAATTCTGCGTCAGATGGTTTTCCGGTCGCTGAACCAACTGCCATTGCAACTGGAGGACCTACTCCCCTCTTTCATTTTGAGTAAGCATAAGTTTCCAACCCGAAGTGAGGCTTTTCAAGAGATTCACTTCCCCAATGCTGTGCCGGGAATGTCCATGGAAACTCAGTTGAGCTATTTGGCCTCCAGACGGACCCCTTCACACGAGCGTCTGATTTTTGAGGAATTTTTTTTCTTGCAGCTGGGACTTCAGATTAAACGGGCTCAATACCGGAGGGAGTCCAAGAAAAGGGTCATTCAAGTCGGACCAGAGATCCGAGAAGCAGCAGGAGCTATCTTTCCTTTCCAGCCAACCAGTGCACAAGATAGGGTTTTTGAGGAGATTGCGAATGATTTGAGCGGACCCAAAACGATGAATCGTTTACTCCAGGGGGATGTCGGATCGGGGAAGACCATGGTTGCCCTGCAAGCCATGATTGTGATGATAAAAAACGGATACCAGACGGTCTTGATGGTACCAACTGAAATCCTGGCGGAGCAGCATCATAGTACTCTTGTGCACTACCTGCGCCACACTTCCTGCCGGGTCGCTTTACTGACTGGCAGCGTTCGGGGGAAAGAACGGCAATCGCTGTTGCACCAGATCAGGTCAGGTGAGGTCGACCTGGTTATCGGAACCCACGCTGTGATTCAAAGAGACGTTCACTTCAATCATCTGGGTCTAGTGGTTATCGACGAACAGCAGCGCTTCGGTGTAATCCAAAGATCCAAGCTGGTGGAAAAGGGAAGTCGTCCGGAGAGACTCGTTATGACAGCCACACCCATACCGAGGAGTCTGGCACTCACTCTCTATGGAGATCTGGATGTTTCCGTTTTGGACGAACTGCCGCCGGGAAGAAAGCCTTCCAGGACCATTGTGAAGACTGAAGAGGGTCGCTCAGAAGCCTATTCGATCGTGGATAGAGAATTGAAGAAAGGTCGCCAGGCCTTTGTTGTTTATCCTCTGATCGAAGAGTCAGAGCAGCTCGACCTCCGTGGCGCTTCCGCAATGGCCGAGCATTTTCAAAGCGAAGTCTTTCCCAATTACAATATCGGGTTGGTTCATGGACGATTGAAGTTCGATCAGAGAGAGAGGCTGATGCATCGTTTCCAGGTGGGTGAACTTCATCTTCTGGTCGCCACCACAGTGATCGAGGTGGGTGTCGATATTCCCAATGCCAGTGTGATGCTGATTGAACACGCTGACAGATTTGGGCTGTCCCAGCTTCACCAGCTGCGAGGAAGGGTGAGCCGTGGCGAGTTCCCCGGAACATGCATTTTAATGACGGTAGAGTCTTGCTCCCCGGAAGCACATCAAAGACTGGACATAATGTGCAAAAGCACTGATGGGTTTGAGATTGCGGAAAAGGACCTGGAGATTCGAGGTCCTGGAGAGCTAATCGGTACCCGGCAATCCGGACTGCCCGGCTTTTGGTTCGCCGACATTGTTCGCGACCACAAGCTTTTGGAGTCGGCGCGAGAGGAGGCTCTAAACCTGACACGGATTCACACGGATTCAGGAGACACGGATTCACACGGATTCGGAAGGTTGTTAGCTGCGGCCCGGTCAGGAGTCAGTGGAACACGGATTAACACGGATTAGCGAACACGAATGGACACGGATTAAGAAAGGTATCCCTTGTCAGTTGTCAGCTGTCAGCGGCCGCAGGCCAGACACGGATTGACACGGATTGGGAGGGTTGGCAACAATTCGTTTGTCACTCGACACTCGACACTCGACAATCGACAATGGTTCATGCGAATCATAGCCGGTAAATATGGTGGCTGCCGGTTGGCTTCTGTCCCCGAAGGTATTCGTCCCAGTAGCGACCGTTTGCGGGAAACTCTCTTCGATGTTTTGGGAAACTCCGTCTCGGGATCAAACTGGCTGGATCCCTTCGCCGGCTCGGGTGCCGTGGGAATTGAGGCTCTGAGTCGTGGTGCTCAACTTGTGGTCTTCAACGACAAGAGCTTGGCGGCCACTCAACTGGTTCGCAGAAATCTTGAGATTTGCAAGCTGCAGGCAGGATATGAGACTCATCAGGTAGATGTCTTTAGATTGCTGAAAGATAACAGGATGCCCCCTCTAGATTTCGTCTTTCTTGACCCTCCCTATGGCTTTCCAGGACTGAAGAAGCTCCTGACTGCTATCAGCCGCATAGGCTCACTGCAGTTCTCTACAGGCGTTGTACTGGAACTGTCCAGGAGGACCAAACTGGACTTTCTGGAGAAGAACTGGATTCTCTCCCGCCAACTGGTTACCGGAGACAGCCAGCTGGTCTTTCTTAAGCCCGGTTTCGAGCAGAAAAGCAAGTAGGCTTATTTTCGGTTGGCCTCTCTCAGAGCTTGATAGAGCCCATTGGCTATCAGTCGGCTTCTAATCTGATTGATCGCCGAAAGAGCTCGGCTTCTCAGGGTGGAGTAGGGAATACCTCTTTCCTGGCAAAGCTCCTTTATTTTTTTGTGATTTCGGTTGAAAAGGATATCGACAGCCTCCTGTTGCTGGGGAGACAAGTCTCTCAAGCTGTCTCCTACTTCTTTTAAAACCAATTTCTTAAGGCATTCTCGCTCCTCCCGAATGAGGAGTGTTAGCGGGCAAGGATCTTTCTGTGAGGCGGAAGACAAGGCGTTTTCCGAGTGGACGAAGCGGGCTGTTTTACGTTTGGCAGTGCGCAAGTGATCAATAGCGGTGTTCAGGACGACGCGGCGAACGTAGTTGTAGGTTTCCTGCTCGGTCGCAAAGCTCTTACCGGACCGAAGCAGCTTGGCAAAGGCTTCTTGTAGGACATCCTCCACGCCTGAAGGGTCGATCAGGACGGCTCGAACGATCGATCCGAGTATGGCCTGATTCCTGTGCCAAATGCGTTCCAGCATCCTCTACGGATTCGCAGAAACGGACAAAGCAAGGCTCTAGTGTGAAGGAAAACCGGGCGAGGTGGCTAGAGTATAAAGGTGAAGAGAAGATGCTGTCAAGACCAATAAAGTCGGATGACTTGCGAGACCACCGGAATTCTCACAGCAGGCCCGATAGTCTCCTAAGACTCTTAGTCTAGGGATATCTCCGTGCGAATACGCTGAAATTCAGGGAGCAAATCAAGAAAGCAGTCGAAAATTCTAGGGTCGTAGTGCTGGTCTCGTCCTGCTTTCATGATGTCGAGCACATCCTCTTCGCTATGAGCAGGACGGTAGATGCGGGGAATTGACAGGACGTCGTAGACATCCGCGATAGCCACGATTCGAGCACTTTCAGGAATCTTTTCCCCGACCAGTCCCTTGGGATATCCTGAACCATCCCACTTTTCATGGTGGTTGAGTGCAATTTCCCTAGCCATCCGGAGCAGGGAAAAGCGGGAGCCGTCCAGGATTCTTGCACCGATCTGGGTGTGCTTTCTGACAACTGCGAATTCCTCCTTGGTCAATCGTTCCGCTCTGAGCTGGATGCCGTCTGCCACAGCCACCTTGCCAATGTCGTGCATGGTCGCAGCAAGCTCTATTTCATCAATCCGTTGCTTTTCCCAATTCAGGGCCTTCGCTAAGGCTGCGGAATACAAACCAACCCGGCGAATGTGATCATCAGTAGCCTCATCACGCCACTCTACAGCCCAAACCAGTCGTAAAACGAGGTCCTTTTCTCTTTGCTGGATGGCGGCTGTTCGATGACACAACAGAGCGTTGGACACGCTATTGACTACTTCGGTCTCTTCAAGCGGCTTGAGAAGATAACCGTAAGCACCAGCTTTGAGGGCTTGAACAGCCGTCTCCCGATTGTCGAAGTCGGTAAGAGCTGTCACACCCACATCAGGAAATTTCTCTCTGGTTTTGGTAAGGAAGTCGACGTCCAGTTCGGGTGGTTCGAGGTCCGCTATCACTAGCGACAAATCGTTTTCCTGCAATATTGTCCAAGCCTCTGCAGGTTCTACGGAAGCCATGCAATGGTACCCTTCAGCGTTCAACCATCGGGTCAGATCCTCACGGATTTGGGACTCACGGGTCACAATGAGAATGTCAACGGAGTTATCGGCAGCTTCTTTCATCCTCCCCCTTTACTGGTTCTCTTTTTCTTGAGTTAATTTGAGGCGATCCTGCTTTTCCTGATACAGACTGGAATCGGCTCTCTCGATCAGTGTTGGTGGCGTGTCATCAGAGTTCATAGCAGCCCAACCAACTGAAATCGAGACGTCCGGCAGATCTTCCCAGTCCGCAGTGCCAAATCTGGCGTCTGAAACAGCCCGGCGCAGTCGATCGGCTGCGGTCTGAGCACCGGCGGTGTCTGTGTTAGGCAGGAGTACAGTAAATTCGTCTCCAGCATAGCGTGCTACCATGTCGTCGGAAGACACGTTGCGTAGCAGGGTCCTCGCAATCGTGTAGAGAACGTGATCTCCCGCTAGATGTCCGTAAGTGTCGTTGTACGATTTGAACTTGTTTACGTCGATCATCAGCAGGGAAAAACCCTTCTGGCTTGGTTTCCCCATCTCCTTCGGCAAGCTGTCGTCTAGCCAGCGACGGTTGTACAGTCCGGTAAGAGCATCAACGATGGCATGCTGCTCAGATTCACGTTGCAACTCCCGGCTTGTTGAAATGACGCTGTTGCCCCCTCGCAATCGTTGAGCCAGGACAAGTATCAGATTGTAGGCGACCCCGTGAGAAGCTCTCATCAAAGACCAGGTGGTCTGTTCATCAAATACGAGGACACGGCATGGTTCATCAGCAACAACATGTGCTGAAGTGGATTGTCCATCGATAACGGAGAGTTCACCAACGATCTCTCCGGCCTCGAGGACCGCAATCGGATCCAGCAGCAGGTCCAAATGAATGCGCAAGCGACCCGAGAGAAGGGCGTACATGACTCGATTTGGATTTCCCGATCGTATAAGCACCTGACCCGAGTCGAATTTCTTGATGGGACAATCTTCAAGGAGATATGCAATGGATTCGATCTCAACCCCTCTGAAGAGCGACACGGCTTCCAGTTCCCGAGTGTTCAGGAGGCTCTCTTGCTTGGTCATCTAGAAGTGATTGTAACATTTGTAGTTAATGTTCTCATTCTGCATTGCCGGCGAGAACTCAGAGGGGGGAATCTGGCGCGGATACCACAATGTCGGAAAAAGATTCGCACAAATCAGGAGGTGAAACGTTTTAGGGTTAGGACAGACTCCTAGAGATAGGGTGAAGGAATTGGACAGGCACAAAATGCTGGAAGGCCGGGTCGACTGGGAAGACATGGTCCGACTCAGGCACCAACAGAATCGGTTCGCAGTGCTGCTTTCTTTGCTGAGACGACACCTCACTGCGCGGAAGTATCAGAGGTTGTTGCGGATGCACACCTGTTCACGACAGCTGTTTCGAGACTCAAGTGGGCCAGACCAGTTGCAAAGGCTATGGATTCAAGTCATGGAAGGCGAATTGGACGAGACTTTTGAGGAACTCGATAAGGGAGAATTCTCATACCTTCGATTCAGACGCTTCAATCACCTGTACCGTGACCTGCTCTTGAACGGGTGAGTGACAGACGAACTGTTCGAGTTGCTTTTTCCCGGAGTGGTTCTTAACATAGTGAGCCAATCCTATGGCAAAGCAGGTGACTGCAATATATCCGGGTTCCTTCGATCCCTTGACCAACGGTCATGTCGACATTATCGAGAGAGGCCAGCAAATCTTTGATCGGGTGATTGTGGCAGTGCTTGTCAATGTGGAAAAGGATCCGTTGTTCAGCAGCGAGGAACGCATGCAACTGCTGGGGGAAGTCACAGGGAAATGGGATAATGTGGAAGTTGATGCCTTCAACGGACTCCTGGTGAATTACGCACTGTCCAAGGGAGCCGAAGTGATCCTGAGGGGGATCCGGGCAGTGACTGACTATGAATACGAGTTTCAAATGGCACTTATGAACAGGCGTCTAAAGCCCAGCATCGAGACCGTGTTTTTGGTGCCTGCTGAGGCTTATTCCTATCTCAGTTCGAGTTTGGTAAAAGAGGTCTTCAGCCTTGGAGGATCGGTCACAGGTCTTGTTCCTGCTGTTGTCGAAGACTTCATGAAACGAAAAACAGCTTCCAACCAGAGGGAAGATTGAATCTCCGTCGGATCAAACTCTCCTTTCGAGTAGGGCTTCTACTTGGCTGTGCAGTTATTGCCTTATTTGTGATCGGACCTTCTACGGTTGGTACGGATGATGTAGGCAGCGAGCTGAGTGGGGTTGTTGAGGTGCCCCCTGCTGAGCCGGAAGTTGTCAGGTCTGAGGTTGTCCTTGAACGCGATTCCACAGTAGAGGGTGTGTTGCTGCAATTGGGCTTTGATCGGGTAGAGCTTCACTCTCTGATCCGGGCCGTGCGACCTGTGTACAATCTGAATCGTGTCAAGGCCGGACATTCGTTTGCGATGGAGAGATGGTCCGATGGCAGCTTCAAAGGTTTGGAATACCACATCAGTGACGAGCAGTACCTGCTGGTTCAATCGGACTCGGATGGGTACAGTGCTTCCCTTTGCGACTACAATCTCGAGACTGTGGTTGAGAAGTTTTATGGAGAGATCGAGGAATCTTTGTGGGCGACCGTGCTCTCTGGCGGAGAGACCGACTACCTAGTCTTTCAGCTGATCCAGGTTTTGCAGTGGGACGTTGATTTTACCGCCATTCAACCGCGAGACTCCGTTAAATTGATCTTTGAGAAGAAATATCTTGACGGAGAGTTTGTCAAGTACGGAGAGATTTTGAGTGTTGTTTTTACCCGCCGTGAACGGTCTTTTTCAGCTTTTCTATTCGAAAATCCTGATAGTGGCAAGAAACAGTATTACGATGAAAAGGGTTTGCCGGTGCGAAAGGCCTTCTTGAAGGTTCCGTTTAATTTTGATCCGCGCATCACGTCCCGGTTCTCCCATTCTCGGTACCATCCTATCTTGAAGAAGAGGAGACCTCATTTAGGGGTGGATTACGGTGCACCCCGTGGAACTCCGGTTCTGGCTGCGGGGTCCGGTCGGGTGGTTTTTGCGGGTCGGGAAGGTGGGTTTGGTAAGCTGGTCCGGATCCGTCATCCCAATGGCTACACGACGGCATACGCTCATCTGTCACAGATTGAGGTCCGCCGAGGGCAGGAGGTGAGTCAGGGACAAAGGGTTGGACGAGTCGGAGCTACCGGTCTTGCCACCGGGCCCCATCTCGATTATCGAGTTGAAGACCAGAGGGGCCGCTTTATCAATCCTCGAAATGTCTCTGCGTTACCCTCCGACAAACCACTCGATCAGAAGTACTGGGATCAATTCGCCGCAGTTCGCGACCACTTCACCGATCAGCTGACATCCATTCCCTCCGTCCTTCCCGTTGATGGAATTTCCGCGGCCGATTGATCGAATTCCATGATTAGTGCATTGCTAGCGTACAACCCCCGAGCTGGGCGGGTCCCGCTTCGTGAAGACCGCTTGGAAGAGCTGCTCCAAAGGCTGCATGGTCAGGGAATCAGTGCCACGGCAGTGATGACTCCGCCAGCCGGAACACCTTTGACTGCGCCAGAGTTGCAGAACCAGGACTTACTCATTGTGTATGGGGGAGATGGGACCTTTCAACAGGCCATACCGGAAGCCCTGCGGTGGAAAGTTCCACTAGGGCTCCTGCCTGGTGGAACAGCCAACGTGCTGGCACGAGAACTGGATATTCCTCTTGACTGTGAGGAAGCCCTTCAGGTGCTGGGTAGACGGAAGTCGAGGAAGATACACGTTGCGCAGGCCAATGGCAGATTCTTTCATCTGATGGCAGGCGTCGGATTTGACGCCTTTGTGGTGAGCCAAATCAAGAAATCCACCAAGAGAGCCCTGGGGATTGGGGCATACTGGTTGACCGCCGTGCTTTCCCTCACACGCTACCCGTTTCAACCCTTCGAGCTGAACCTGGATGGAGAGAATTTTCAGGGAACCTCTGCTGTCATTGGGAACGTCCGGAGCTACGGGGGGCAGTTGTTGGTGACTCCGCAGGCCAGTGTTGAGGAGAAGTGTCTGGATGTCTGTCTATTCACCAGCCGACACAGGTGGCGTTATCTTTCCTATGCCTTTGGAGCACTCACTGGAAGACATATTTTCTACCCTGATGTTGTCTATCGAAAGGCCACTCGAGTCAGGGTTTCCAAGGAGGGTATTCCGGTGCAGCTGGACGGCGAAACAGCGGGGCAGACTCCCTTGATGTTTTCAGCATTCGACAAGACTGTGACGGTTTTTGTGCCCTGACCATCCATTCCGGTTGTCCCAGTCGATTCATGGGAACAGGTGCTACTCAGGCTTCAAATCAATCCTCCCCAGAGGATTGATTTCCAACACCTCAAAATCTTCTCTGATGTCAGGACTGTCCAGGTTGATCCGGTTGATTTTTTCGGCTAGACGCTCGAACTCAGCACAGTCAACAGATTGAAGTTCGAATCGGCTTTCTCCCAAGTCAATCAAAACGCTGGCCGGTTCAGCAAAGTCGTTGAAGCTGCCCAGCAGTTCCAATCCGATAAAGCTGTTGCCCAGGACCGGCATGAATGTTGAAAGGTAGGCTCCTTCAAGGGATCCAGTCTCCATGGAAAACTTCTCCACCCGCGCCTCCCTGCCGTCCGCATCGAAGATATGAATCTGCCTGGGGCGAAACTCCCACTTGCCGGGAGAGAAGGTGATGATGTTCAATATCGGCACGATCTCTCCCCCCCCATCTTCCACAGTTTCCAGAGTCCAAATGTTTTCCTGGTCGATGAACAAATGACAATGTGATGTTGGGGGCGGGTTGGAAGGGTTCTGGCCCTTCAGAGCCACAGGGGCAAGCAGCAGAATCAGACCTAACAGTAAATTCTTCATTGGTCCCGCGTTCGAGCAAGATTGACGCACGTGAACAATCACCCCTAACCCGGTCCATGGGCAGCCGAGGCTGTCTATCAGTCGTGCTGCCGGGAGCGAATCTCCTCTACCAGATCCTGGGCAGCTCGGGCCGGGTCCGGTGCTTCTATAATCGGGCGGCCCACTACCAGGTAGTCGGCGCCTTGAGCCAAAGCCTTCCAGGCATGCATGGTTCTTGACTGGTCATCTTTGTCCAGTTTGGCCCATCGAATTCCTGGTGTCACGAAAACAAACTCGGAAGTTTTTTCCTGCCTAAGAAGATTCAACTCCAAGGGAGAACAGACGATTCCATCCAGGCCCGCGTTGTGTGCCGATTTGGCCAGTCGTAGCACTTCCTGGTCCAGTGGGTGATCAATACCAATAGACGTCAAAGCAGACTGATCCATGCTGGTCAGGATGGTGACACCCAACATTTGTGGAGCAGGCCAATTTTCTCGATCAGCAGTCTCGAGAACGGTCTCACGAGCCTGTCGCAACATTGTTTCGCCTCCCAGAGTATGTAAAGTGATCATGTGAACTCCGAGCCGGCCGGCTTCAACACTGGCTCCAGCTACTGTGTTAGGGATATCGTGCAGCTTTAGATCAAGAAAAATCCGGCAGTCTTCGGACAGCAGTTGCCTAACGATGGCAGGTCCGGCAGCGGTAAACAGTTGAAGGCCAATTTTCAGATAGCCCACCTGGCCCTTTAGCATTCGGGCCAGTTCCACAGCTCTGTTGGCATCATCCACATCCAATGCTGCGATGATTCGGTCCGATGGTTGGTCAAATGGCATCTTGTTTTGCCAGTTGATCAACGGACAACCGACTTCTCCCATTGCATGAACATGATTGAGGCAGGGTCTCTCCACGGGTCATGGTTCGCTCAGAATAGCACACCGGGTGGGAGGGAGGAACGGGTGCGAATATGGCCCCCGCAAAACGGCATGTGCAATCATCTCCCCCACTTCGGAAGATCGATGAATCAAAATATCCCCACCAGTTCATGAGTGCAAAGGAAATGAACCGGGCGTTGTCCAGGATTGCTAAGGAGATTGTTGAGGATCGTGGTCTACTACAAGATTATGAGGGGGTCAGGTCAAGACCTTTTCCGATTCAGAACGTTGCGTTTTATACAGTTCAAAGCCTCTATCTCTAGCCTGTTGCTCGTTCGAAAAACAGACGAGATGCTTCGATTTTATTCTCTTTGATAAGCACGAAGTATACTTACGCGTGGTTGAATTACCGATGAAGGCAGGTTGTAGTTCATGCTCACAATAAACACACCGCAGCGATTGAGGAGTTCTGTAAGTGAAGGTGGGTGTCAAATAAGCTGATTCATTCGGATGGTGTGTAATACACCTTGAATTATCACACTTCAGCCCCTGTTCTGCACTATATACCTGTCTTTCAGAATTTTCTTCGGGTTGTTTTGTGATAGCAAAATCCCTTGCTTCATCAAGGTGCAGCAGAGCGGCTAGAAGAGCCATACGGACGGGTACGCCATAAGCAGCTTGTTGGAAATAGATACCTCGACGGTCCTCGTCAATCTCATAACTCAGCTCATCAACTCTTGGAAGTGGGTGTAAGACACTGGCATCTCGGAATCGATTGTTGCTTAGGAAGTTACGATCTACAGAGGGATAATTCTGAAAAGCGGTATCATGATCCCGTTCCCGCTGTGGTCGGGTAACGTAGAAGATGTCAATCTTCGGAAGTGATATTTCAATCTTGAGCTCCTCGGTATCGAGTAAGGCTAGCTGGTGAGGTTTCGTCGGAGTCACGTAAACGACATCGACCTGTTTCATGGGTAAATCAGCAGTGTTTTTAGACGTCGAGAGATCACAACCGTATTCCTCGCGGAGCCGGGTGTGGACATGAGTTGGAAGTTCTAAGCCAGGAGTTCCTGGAACGGCGATAATACAGGCGCCGAATCGAGCCAAGGCATAGATTAGTGAATGTATAGTGCGGCCATTTTTCAAATCACCATAAAGAAGAACGTTCAGCCCTGCTAGTGTCTTATTTTTCTTTTGCAACGTGTACAGGTCGCAGAGGGTTTGTGTTGGATGCTCGTGACCTCCATCACCTGCATTGACAACCGGGATGTCTGTGTAGTCAGCGGCTACACGCGCAGCCCCTTCAAACGGATGACGAAGAACGATAGCATCGGCGTAACTCTCAAGGACACGAACTGTGTCAGCTATAGTTTCTCCTTTTGTAACAGACGTAGTGGAGGGATCAGCTGCAGTGACAACGCTTCCACCTAGTCGCTGCATAGCGGACTCAAAAGAGAATCTAGTTCTGGTGCTAGGTTCGTAAAAGAGGGTTGCCAGGATAAACCCCTTGGCCCATGGTGTGACGCCTCGTATTCGCCTGGAAGTACCCTCGTTCCCCGTCCCCATTGTTTCCAAGAAAATGTCAGCCAGAGAGAAGATCTTCATGATCTCATCATTTGTGAGATCTTCAATAGTCACGATATCTCTACTAGTTTTCGTGTGTCGTTGCTTATACTGCACGCTACACCTCTCAAGAAAATACTAAGTTAGGCAGGCCACAAAAGTAGGGCTATGGTACCCCAAGAGTGAGTCTGTGTTCCTGCCAAGACATCCACTAATTTCCTTGACCGAATATTCTAGTTCCACTTTCTGCAGTTCGTAAAGGTCAAGCAGGTTATTCATTCGGTCATAGGCTTTGGGGCAATGTAGAGAACATCCACTTCTTGGGGTTCTTGCTTAGTGGTAGATTCCCTGAACTTCTCTAATGCCCTTGCTCGAAAATCCTCCGGAGAATCTAGGCTGTCAAATGCACAGTGCTTTGCGACTTCTTCCAAAACAAGCAAAGCGACCTGTACGATGTGGCTTCTAGTCAGAACGAGGTCAGGGTTGGCTTCCTCTATCTCCAGCTTCAATCTGTTTATATATTGAGATTGCGAACTCGGTATTCGAAATTGTTTCTTGGTGGTAGGCATGCTAGTAGGATAGCATGCTGGCATGCCATCCTGCTAGGGCTAAAACGCGATCTTATATTTCGCCCCAGCATTTGCCAAGAAGATCCTGAGGGTACTCGCAGGTGGAAGCAGCGGCGTCGGAGTTTTGATGCGGAAACAAAACGGAAACAAGGCGAATCTTACTGAGTCAAGTGAGCTAAGGTTGGTGGCTCAATCTGTTGATAATAATAAACTTAATTGGCGGGGCCGGCGAGACTCGAACTTCCGACCTTTGACGTATCGAGATACCGATCGAAAGGTCGAAACTGCCTTTTTTACGTCTGGAAACTCCAAGGGGCTAAGGAGCCTGCCCGAGTAATAGGTGGGGTCGCGCGGAGGGGGCTTGGGTGGGCAGGTCGAGGAGCGAGGAGGAGGCGATGCAGGGACATCGGTGACGACAAGCGACGAAGAGATGCACCGCAAACCACTTCCGCCCAGAGGGTTACGGCGGCACCGGGTCATCTACGGTGTTGGCGCTCCTCGACAATGTCCAGACATT
>JAUXKG010000405.1 GCA_030624355.1 Acidobacteriota bacterium | reverse complement strand
GCGTTCGGTCCCAAACGTACTGCCGTACCCCGGGTTTCTCACTTCGGGATGAGTACCCTCGAGCACCTCCCACCACTCCGGAAACCAAGTGAAGGAAGCTTCCGATCCTTGCAAGTCGGTGATTTCTACCCTTTCGGCGTTACGGAGGACGGCCCACACCTTCGCATCCATCAGATCAAGAAGGTCGCCCGGGTATACCGTGCCCACGCTGGCCAACTGTTCTGGTGTCGACCATTCAGAGATACTGCCCAAACCAGGAAGCCTTGAAGACCCACCGGCTCCTCCGGCCCCTGCCCCACCTGAGAGTATAACATCGTAGTGTCTGGCTGCTTCGCTGCTTAGGCTCACTCCTGTTCCTCTGGCTCTAGGGCCGCCACTGCCTCCAAACCCATAATTTTTACCTGGGTTCTCATTGAAATCCATCGAGAGTCGCTCTCTTACGTTGCCTGCAATGTTTTTCGCCCACTCCTCACTGCGCCGTTGACGTTCCGAATCGGTAAGTACAGGGCGGCCTCTATCATGAACGATCACATCCACGGTGCAATTCAACTCCTCCCTCAATACCTTTAGGAACGCCTCCTGAACCCAAGGATGGACGCTGGTCGATGTCTCCAGCAACACGCGCTCCCCTCCTCTGATGCCAAAACCCTGCCGCTGGCCAATGTAGTGACGTTGAAGAGCAATCTTGGCGAAGGGAACCAGTTGATCCACCGAAGTGATCCGGGGAACCAGCGGTGCCCGGGGAGCCGGTGCCTGAAGCGCTGCAACCTCCGTCAGGACCGGACCAGGCGAAAAAGCAATAACCCCCACAAAGACCAAAAAAACAAAAACAACCCTGACTGTCTGATTCATAACCCCTCCTTGGAAAGAAATTGATTCGAGGGTACTCTGCTGACTGGGCTGAGTCAACAACACAAATTGCCTGGGGCTGAGCAGGGGAATAGAAGTGTCCTCCATCGAAGAAGGGAGAGGGGATGACGTCAACGAGCATCGGCAATCTGGATGGCGAATTTCAGGGTCTGCTCCAGGGGCAATGGCCCTTTCGCCAGCCGAGCAGAGAGCGTCTCTCCCTCCAGATGCTCCATGACCAGGCACGGCAGATTTGCTTCTCATCGGTATCTCACGTCCCTCAAACAGGACTCCACTGCAACGCTGCAATCATGATGAATGTTTTCTGTTGATCCTGCTCCAGCAGTTCAAAAAAAAGGTTGTGTTTGGGACTCCAGATTGAGATCCAAGTGTTGACACCGTGCAAGTGCTTTGCTAATCTCTTCAAAAATTCGCCTCGACTAACGCGCTCTCAGCGCAAACCGAAGGAGATGGAAAAATGAAAGCCATTCGTTTAACGACTCTGCTGGGGCTGGTCTCATCATTGTTTCTCTCAGCCGGCGTTTGGGCTTCTCCGGCCGAAGACGATGTGGAGATCAAACACGAATCAATACGCCTGAAACGGATTGGGCCAGAACGCCGCTTCGGCGGGGCGCCCGCCGGTGTGCTGTATACGCGAACCGATAAAGCCCCCAAGACGGTGGTTCTCTTTATTCATCCCGAGAGTGACAATCGGAATACCTGGCAGACGATTCCTCTTGCCAAAACGGGTTTCGCAGCATTCGGTTTTGCCACCCGCTACGTCAAGGAAGACCATCATCTCATCATGGAGGAGATCTTACTGGATCTGGCCGAAGCCATTCGCTTTCTCAAACAGGAGCGTGGCTTTACCCATGTCGTTCTCCACGGTCACAGCGGAGGGGGAGGCTTGATCTCCTTTTATCAAAACCAGGCACAGACCTCACCACCCAACCGAGTGAAGAATACTCCCGCAGGCGATCCGCCGGACCTGAATGAGTATGATCTTCCTCCGGCAGACGGTTTGATCATCTCGGCGGCCCACCTGGGACGTGGTTTTGCCGTTGCTCGTAAGCTGGATCCCTCCGTAACGGATGAGGATGACCCGCTTTCCGTGGATCTCAGCCTGGACCCGTTCAACCCGGCCAACGGATACCGTCCTGCTCCGGCCGCCAGCGAGTATTCGAGAGAGTTTCTAAGACGATTCGAGGCGGCACAGCAGGCCCGGATGAAGCACCTGATCGAGAAAGCTTACGGGATAGTGGCCGAGCGACAGAGGTACCAGAAGCTGCTCAACGCACCCGATTTTAAAGAAAAGCATCCGCAGGAGCAGTTAAGAATCCAACGTGGCGCTATTGTACAGCGCTACATGACGATCTATCGCAACTTCGCCAATCTCTACTACATGATCCCCACCATTGATCCCAACGACCGGCTCCTTGGCCGCCGCGATCTGAGAAATTACTACGCCCACTTTCATCCTCGCAACACCACGCCGGAAGCTTTCTTGAGCGGCAATTCCCTGGCTTCGAATGTCTACTCTCCGAAGCTTCTTCCTGCCGTGACGGTGCCGGTACTGGTCATCCTTGGGAGTGCCGATCCCAGCGCTCGAATTAGTGAATCGAGAGCCGCATTTGAAGCCGCCGGCACCAGTGACAAAGAATTTGCTCTGATTGAAGGGGCCGACCACTTCTACCGGCCGGCGGGGCCTAAGGCGGGCAAAGGTGATCAGCGGGAGCAAACCATCCGGAAGCTGTCGGAGTGGCTGTCCAAGCGCTTCGCACGTTGAGCGGGAGATCAACAGAGTGTTCTTTCTCCTGACACAGCAAGTGGACAGAAGTTAACCAACTCATAGAGATGTTGCGGCGGCCCAGCTATGGCTCCAGATTCATCCGCAGCAGCAGGTCTGGCACTGAAGACCGCCTTCCAGTTGAGTGCCTCTGCCGGGTACTTGGTGCTTCTTCAGGGAACTGTTGTTTGTTGTCTCCAGCAGCCCCGCAAAATATGTTTCTACCCGGCTTCCCGCCATTGTTTCAGTCATCAAACATGTATGAAGCAGGACACAAACCTATCAAAGATCGCTCCTTCGGTAGAAAACTGAAGGACTGGTAGGGGTTTAACAACATTTTTCTGAAGAAACACCTGCAATGGTGTGAAAGCAATCAGAATTGACCTAGGACAATTGAAAAAAGCTCAACCACTTTATTACGTCCTTATCCAATGCTAAGCTCATAAATTAAGCCATGCTCTTCGGCATGCACTAGATTTTCGGGAGTGAAGAAAAGGGCACAAACAAGGCAGTTGCCAAAACATAAGTTCTTGAAGACAGGTAAAACCGTCCTCGACGTCGTCGGGAAAACGCCTC
>JAUXKG010000035.1 GCA_030624355.1 Acidobacteriota bacterium | reverse complement strand
CACACCACGGCGGTCATACCAGCAACACCACGGAATTACTGAAGGCCACTGAGCCCCAGTTGGCCATCATCTCGGCGGGACGAAGAAACCGCTTCGGACACCCTGCAGCCTCCACTCTGAAACGGTTCGAAGGGGCCCGGGTGCCAGTTCTGAGCACCCCGCAATGGGGGAGTATTCGAATAGAAACGGATGGCATCAACTGGAAGCTTCTTCTTGTCAGTTATCAATTGTCACTCGACACTCGACACTCGACACTGGTCAGGGGTCAGACGGTTCCTGTTCAATCTGTGTTCAGCACTCCACCACGTTCACGGCCAGGCCACCCTTGGCAGTCTCTTTGTATTTGGTTTTCATGTCGGCGCCGGTCTGGCGCATGGTGATGATCACCTTGTCCAGAGACACCTTGTGAACACCATCACCCAGCAAGGCCATTCTTGAAGCATCGATAGCCTTGATTGCTCCCATGGCATTGCGCTCGATGCAGGGAATTTGTACCAGGCCTCCGATCGGATCGCAGGTAAGACCCAGATTGTGCTCCATACCGATTTCGGCCGCATTTTCGACCTGCTCATTGGTCCCTCCCAGGGCCGCGGTCAAACCTGCAGCGGCCATCGAGCAGGCTACCCCCACCTCTCCCTGGCAGCCGACCTCGGCTCCAGAGATGGAAGCATTCTTCTTGTAAAGGGCACCAATTGCCGTGGCAACCAGGAAGAAATCGTGAATGCCGGTCCGGCTGGCATCCTGGCAAAACTCGTCGTAGTACTTGACCACAGCGGGAATGATTCCGGCGGCACCATTGGTGGGGGCAGTCACAACCCGACCGCCGGCAGCGTTCTCTTCGTTCACTGCCATCGCCCAAATGTTGACCCAATCCATCGCTTCCATTGGATCTGAGGCCGAACCCCCTTTTCGCTGCTGAAGCCGTTCACAAAGTTTGCCGGCACGGCGTTCCACCTTGAGATTACCAGGCAGCATTCCGAATGTTCGACAACCGCGCTCTATACACCCCTGCATCACTTGCCATAGCTCATCGATGCCGGCCTGAATATCCTCTTCATTTGACCGCCTGGCCTTCTCGTTAGCCAGCACCATCTGGGCGATACCGATCCCTTGCTCACGACCGTGTTCCAGCAGAGCGCGAGCTGAATCAAATGGGTAGGGGAGGGTCTCATTTTGATCCGAACTGCTCTCCTGATCGAGGTTGACCTCCGAATCTTCCAACACAAAGCCGCCTCCAACAGAATAATACGTACCTTGCCGGAGCAGGCGACCGCTTGAACCCATTGCAGTGAACTTCATTCCGTTGGAGTGAAACGGCAATCGTTCCCTGCTGTTAAATCTCAGACAGTCCTCGACATGGAATTCAATACTGTGTTGGTCCAAAAGGGCGATCTGGTTGGTGGAGCGGATATCTAATACGATTTTATCGGCCTGGTCGGGATCGATCAGATGAGGCTGTTCTCCTGAAAGGCCTAAAAGGATCGCCTTGTCGGTCCCGTGGCCCACTCCAATCAGGGCCAGGGATCCGTACAGGTCGACCGACAAGGCTGTGATTTCCTGCAGATCCTCATGGTCGGATAGATCGTTCAAGAACCGATAGGCTGCCACCATCGGGCCCACCGTGTGGGAGCTGGAGGGCCCGATGCCAATCTTGAAAAGCTCAAAAAGACTGATATTCATTTCTTAGAAGTCTCAATTTCGCTGAATCGATCACTTCGATACAGAATCGGACTGCATGTCCAGCTCACTGAAGTTCAGAAACCACGGATTGACAGACTTGGTTTCTGTAATCACGGATTGACACGGATTCTGAGGGTTGGCAACGATTCTTCTGTCAGTTTTCAGCCTGGTCAGGTGGTCAAAAGATCAACCCTACATCCCCTCGGCAATCCAGACCTCGGGCTCACCTACAACTCCAGCTTCTTGCATTTTGGCTTTGAGCTCTTCCGAGTTGAGCATGGCCTTAAACCCTTCGATGCTATCGGCAACCCACACCAACAACACCAGATGTTCATCTCCGGCTTTGCGGTAGACACCTATTTCTGTCAACCCTGCGTCATTCCGTCGCTCTGCGTCTCCATCATAGACCGGTTTCCAAGTGTCGTAATTGTCAATTCGATGTTGCAAAAAGATAGTAGCCATTCTGGCCTCCTTTAAAGAGCATAAGCTAAAACTGTTGAAGAACACTAATCTGATTTCCTCCTACCTTTATACAATGGATCGTTCCACCTGGCCCTGTGACTTTAACAGGCCTCATTCCAGGGAGTGTTGTGCTTTCAAGGTCAGCCTGGGTCGCATTCTTGAAAGCTGGTAGTATAGTGATGGATGAACGAGGAAAGACGCAAAGCTAAACGCTGGGACGTATCCATTCCCTGCTCCATCACACACACGGGTGAGCCCATCAGGGGCAGGATCACCGACGTCTCCATGGGTGGAGTGTTCATTACTGAGTTGACTGGCCTTATTCCTCCTGAGGGAGCCCTCATCACCGTGCACTGCAAAGTGGAAGACCAGGAGATAGAGATCAAGGCTTCGGTAGATTCCAATGTAGCGCATAGTCTTTCTAACATCCGCAGTGATGAGACTGTGAAGTCTATTGGGGTTAAATTTCAGGATCACTCTCAAAAGGGGCACTCCCGGCACGACTTTGTTTTGCTCCTCATCTCAGCATCCTAAACAATCTCTTTCTAACCTACACAAGAGGCTGGTCACCTGAATACCAGAGGAACAGGATCTCTTGGCGATTTACTTCTGCAATCTAGGGAACAGTAGAAGGAAATACTCGTAAAAGTAGTTGAAGTCTCCTGATTGCTGCTTCCCTGTCACCCAGCAGAGGAGTCTACCTCCCCCCAGAGGCAACCAGGAGGCTTCCCCTACCGATAAAGACAAATCCAAGCAACGTCCATGTCAGGTGTAAGCCTGGCCAGGAGGTCAGAGGACACGGATCAAGACGATCGGCGTAGTGCCCCCTGTCAGCTGTCAGTTGTCAGCGGCCATGGGTCAGGCGGTCAGCCTCTTCTCACTCCATGCCCAGAAGGCTGAATTCCGGCAGTCGATAGAGTGCATGGATTTTGCGGTTCAAGTAAGTCTCTTCCAGGCGAGTATAGACATCTTTGGTCAGGCGTTTCCGGTATATGCGTGTCTCCTCTCGAACAAGCTTTCGCAGCTCCTTTAACCTGTCCCGGCTGATTTCATCTCTCAGGGCTTCAGCCAGCATGGTTCCAACCTGAATCAGATCACGGTCGATCTGCTGAAAGTCCATCTCCGAACCGGAAGAACCTTCTGTTCGCAGTGCAGCCAGTCGGGCAGCCGACCTGCGGAATGCCTCACCGGAATGCTCATGGAGTCGATCTTCCAGGAGATGAATGTAGTCCAGAACCGTTGCCTGAGAAAACTCTTCAGCCACCTGGGGAAGACTCTCCCCGGTCGACTCGTTGGAAGCTCCCAGCATGGCCCGGTTGTAGGCTTCAAAGGCCTCGAGCACGGCAGGATGACAGTAAAAAAGGCTGCGGGGAGCTCTTTTTTGGGATCGCTGTGTGGTCTCGAAACTCTGATCTATTCCACGCAGGACCACATGCAGAGGGATGCTGTTCTCTCGCCACACCTCAATCAAACACCAATCCAGAGGGGAGACCAGCAGGTTCTTCCCCCTCCTCCTGGAAAAATGTTCCTCCACTTCGGTAAAGTAATTGAAATAGTTGTTCAACGACGTTTTTGTTGGAAGTAACGATAGAATATTTCCAGACCGGATAGAGTCAAGTGTTCTTCCACACAGTCGATCCGATCGATCTCGACGGCCACCAAAGGCGCTAACCCGCCGGTGGCAATAACCTTGGCCTCCTTCAGCTCCTGTCTCATCCGTCTAAGAATTCCATCCACCAGTCCTATATATCCGTAGTAAAGACCCGACTGCATACTTTCCACCGTGGAATTGCCAATCACACCGGAAGGCTTCTGGATGTCAATCCGAGGCAAGCGAGCAGCCCGGCTGTAAAGCGCCTCAGCTGAAATGTCCAGACCGGGAGCAATGATCCCACCCAGGTATTCTCCCTCCTTGGAAATCGCGTCAAAGGTGGTCGCCGTTCCGAAATCCACCACAATGGCCGAATCTTTCAACTTCCTGAAGGCAGCCACCGCAGTTACTATACGGTCGGCACCCACATCGGAAACAGGAGTGTACCGTATCGGCATCAGATCCTGTTCGGCCGGCTCCACAAAGAACGGATCCACCCCGAAATAGACATTGCACATGGTTTCGAAGGAGTCGTTCAATGGAGGGACGACCGAGCAAATGACAATGCCCTCCAGTTGGGAATGAGAGAGTCCTGCCAGCTCAAAGAGATTTCGACACAACAGAGCATACTCATCAGCCGTCTCATCTCTGCGTGTGGCCACTCTCCATGAGTGCTCGAGGTGATCACCTTCGAAAACGCCTAAGACCAGATTTGTGTTCCCAATATCAATCGCCAGTAGCATCTTGTTGACTCTTCAACCCCTTGCCCGGATTAGGGCTAATGTTTGAAATGCCGGATTCCGGTAAAGACCATGGCCAATTCATGTTCATCGGCAACCTTGATCACTTCATCGTCACGAACCGACCCTCCCGGCTGAATGACCGCCTTTACTCCGGACCGGGCGGCTTCCTCAACGGCATCCCCAAAAGGGAAAAAGGCATCACTCGCCATTACACTCTTGTCCAAACCGGTCTGTGCCTTGGTGGCGGCCAGACGGACCGAATCCACCCGGCTCATCTGTCCAGCCCCTATTCCGACCGTTCGCCTGTCCAAAGCAAACACGATGGCATTTGATTTGACATGTTTACAGACAGTCCAGCCAAAAAGCAGATCCTGAATTTCCTGCTGGCTGGGAGCACGTTGCGTGACCACCTGAAGATCTTTCTCCCGGGTCAGGTGAAGATCCTTGTCCTGAAGCAAAAATCCCCCTGAAAGAGTTTTGACTTCATAATCCATTCCACCAGCCGCTTCCTCACCCATCTCTAAGACTCGGAGATTCTTCTTTTTACCAAAAATCTCCAGTGCCTCCGGCTCATAACCCGGCGCAATCACGGCCTCCACAAACAGAGACCGCATCGCTTCAGCCGTCTCCCCATCAACTTGCCGATTGAACCCAACGATGGAGCCAAAGGCTGAAGCCGGGTCACAGGCCAGCGCACTCTCGTAGGCTTCCTTCAAGTTTCTGCCCAGCGCGGCACCGCACGGATTGCTGTGTTTGAGAATTCCACAAAACGGTTCCTGGAAATCCTGGCACAGATTCCACGCCGCTTCCAGGTCGGAGTAATTGTTGAAGGAAAGATGCTTGCCCTGATGCTGCCTGGCGGCCACCAGTCCCCAGGAAGCCGCCTGGCCAAACCGGTACACCGCTGCCTTTTGATGAGGGTTCTCTCCGTAGCGCAGGGTATCGACTCGTTCAAGACTGATGTTGACATCGGCCGGGAGAATCTCCTCCTGGATATTCTGCTGACTGAGATAATTGGCTATGGTCGCATCATAGGCAGCTGTATGGTGAAAGGCCTTGCAGGCCAACCAAGCGCGGGTCTTTTCGCTGATCTCATTGTCGTTCATCTTCAGTTCGGCCACAACATCTGCGTAATCATCAGGATCTACCAAAACCGTCGTATGGTGAAAATTTTTGGCCGCAGCCCGAATCAATGTTGGACCGCCAATATCGATCTGCTCGATGGCCTCCTCCATGGTGACATCCTGCCGTCTGATAGTCCGGCTGAAGGGGTAAAGATTGACCACAACCAAACCTACCGGAGAGATATCATTTTCCTTAAGCACCTGTTGATCCTCAGGATTGTCGTGACGAGCCAGAATGCCTCCATAGATCCGGGGATGTAGCGTTTTGACCCTCCCTCCCAGAATCTCGGGGAAACCGGTGTAGTCGGACACTGCCACTACCGGAACATCCGACTCCTGCAAGGTCCGGGATGTCCCTCCCGTGGAAACAAGGGTGATTTCCAGAGCATGCAGCTCACGGCCCAATTCCCCAATGCCGTCCTTGTCAGAGACACTCAACACCGCGGTTTCGATCTTCATTCACAAGCTCCTTATCCTCAGCATGATATTGTCGGCTTCAGCCAAAAGTCCAGGTCAGTGCCGAGGAACCTGAAAGGTTGAACTCCGGTATAATATACAGGTGTCCTCTGAAAGCCAGCTTCTGCAGCAGCTACCCTCCATGACCCAGATCCTGGAGAAGGAATCCATCCAACAGCTCATCACTCTTCACTCCCGTCAACTCGTTCTGCTTGCAATTCAGGAATACTTGGACGGGCTTCGGGTCGACATTCGACAAGGCACGCTTTCCGAAGAAGACGTGATCCAGCGTCTCTGCCGAATCGAATCCGATCTTGGCTCAAACCTGCGCAAACGGCTCTCCCCGTCTCTCTATAAGGTGGTCAATGCCAGCGGAGTCATCGTTCACACAAACATCGGCCGTGCTCCTCTTGCCGAATCAGCCGCCCGGGCCGTCCAGGAGATTGCCACCGGATATTCGAACCTGGAATACGACCTGGGGACCGGCAAGCGTGGTCACCGCGATCTTCATTTCGAGAAACGAATAACCCGACTGCTCCAAGCGGAGGCCGCTACAGTTTGCAACAACAACGCGGCGGCTGTTTTATTGATTCTCAACACTCTCGCTTTAGGCAAAAAAGTCCTGGTCTCCCGCGGAGAACTGGTTGAGATTGGAGGTTCCTTCCGCATCCCCGCCATCATGGAACGAAGCGGCGTCATCCTGCATGAGGTGGGAACGACCAACAAAACTAAGATTTCAGATTTTCGAGAAGCCATCCACGAAGACACCGCACTGATCCTGAGAGTTCACCCCAGCAACTACAGGATACTCGGATTTACCCACCGCCCCCCTCTCCAGGAGCTGGTTGACCTGTCCCGGGAAACAGGCATTCCTCTGGTGGAAGATTTGGGCAGTGGTCTTCTCTTTTCCTCTGCTCTGCCCTGGCTGGAACGGGAGCCGACCGCCGAATCCAGCCTGGCGGAAGGTGTCGACTTGATCTGCTTCAGTGGCGACAAGCTGCTGGGCGGTCCTCAGGCCGGAATCATCGTCGGCAGAAAACAGTGGGTGGATCTCATCCGCCTCAACCCGCTGATGAGGGCCTGTCGGGCAGACAAGATGACCTGCTCGGCGCTGGAGTGGACTCTGGTGGAATATGAAAAAGGCAGCCAGCAGTCCGCCATTCCCGTACAGCGGATGTTGTCCGCTGAAGCTCAGGAGATCAGGCAGCGAGCCGAAAAACTGGGCGGCCTTCTGGACAGGGATCTGTTTCACATCGAAATCAAGGAAGGCTATTCCCTCATTGGAGGAGGATCGGCCCCGGAAGAACAGATCCCCACCTACCTGGTGGCCATCACCTCGGAGCGCTACTCGGTCAATGAGTTGGAACAGCACCTCAGAAATTTTTCAGTGCCCATTATCGCCCGCATTGAAGACAATCAGTTGATCCTGGATCTGAGAACGGTTTTTCCGGAGCAGGAAAGTATCATCGTTTCTTTTTTCGCCGAGATGGCAAGCTCTCAATGACCGGTGAAAACCCGATCAGGTGTCGGAAGGGATTCACCTTGTCGACTCTCAGCCTCAGCTTGTCGCCAATCCGATAGACCTTGCGGGTCCCCTCACCGATTAAACAGTGATCCTTCTCATTAAACACGTAGAGATCATCAGGAATCGTCTCCACTGGAACATAGCCTTCCACACAATGATCCAGCAGTTCCACAAAGAAGCCGTTGCGTTTGACTCCGATGATAAAGCCATCGTATTCCTCACCCAGACGTTTCGCCATGAACTCGGCCATTAGCCAACGCATGATCTCGCGTTCGGCCTCAACTGCCTTCTGCTCCCGCTCTGATGAGCGAGTGGCCATTTCCTGCAACCGCTCAGACAGTCGTCCGGATTCTGTACTGGAACTCTTCCCTTCAAGTGCCCCTTTCAGGATACGGTGAACGACAAGATCGGGATAACGGCGAATCGGGGAAGTAAAATGGGTGTAGCAGGGTGAGGCCAGACCAAAATGGCCCCGGTTGACTGCAGAATATTGAGCCCGCTTGAAAGAACGGAGCATCAGATAGGAGAGAAATCGCTCCTCTGTCCTGCCGGCTAGTTTTTTGGCCAGCTTCTGGAAGGAACCGGAAGGGTATCCCCCCTTTCGGTCCCGTTCCAGAGAATACCCGAACTGAGATGCGACCTTCTCAAATTCCTCAACCTTCAACGGATCAGGATCATCATGGATCCGGTAAATAAGATCCACCTCACTGCTCTCCAGGTATTCGGCCACAGTTTCGTTGGCCAGTAGCATGAACTCTTCGATGATCCGATGAGCCTGATTTCGTTCACTTCGAACAATATCCAGAACCTCGCCATTCGCGTCATATTCGATTTCCGCTTCAGGCAGATCGAAGTCGATAGAGCCCCTTTGCCGGCGTTGGGATACAAGGACTTCGCACAACTGCAGCATCCAGCTGAGCGGCTTGACCAGCGAGCGGAAACGTCCCCTGAGTCGTTTGTCCTTGTCGACTAGTATCTTCTTCACGTCCGTATACGTCATCCGCTCATCACTGCAAATAACCGATCGACAGAACTCCCTATTTTGAACGGCTCCCTCAGCATCGATTTCCATGACAGCAGTGAGTGTCAAACGATCGACCTTGGGGTTTAAACTGCACAGACCATTGGAGAGACCTTCCGGAAGCATGGGGATGGCTCGATCCGGGAAGTAGACGGATGTTCCTCGGCGGAAAGCCTCCTGGTCGAGCGGACTGTCGGTCCTCACATAGTGGGATACGTCTGCGATATGGACCCATAGCCGAAAGTTTCCGCTCTCAAGTTTCTCAATGCTGATGGCGTCATCAAAATCGCGAGCCGTTTCTCCGTCTATGGTCACAGTAGGCAGCGATCGAAAATCCCGACGTCCATCCATTGCTCCCGCGCCAGGCTCAGAGGCTGCCTCCGCCTCATCCAGAACGGCTTGGGGAAACTCTGCAGGAATACCCAGATTGTGACACACGATCTTGTACTGGATCTCGGGATCGTCGGGGTCTCCCAGCACCTCCAGAAGCTCTCCCACCGGGGACTGCTGGAGTCCGGGTGGACTCACGATGGAAACGGCTACAATTTTCCCATCGGCCACCTGGCGGGCCTCATCTCCCACCACCCGCACAACATGGTGATACCGATCGTCCAAAGCGGATACGTAGACATGCTTTTGGCGGCGAAACAGTTTCCCCACAATAACTTGTCTGGCTCGAGAAAGAACCTTTATGATCTCTCCCGACAGAGAGCGTTTTCCCTGCCGCGCCCTTGCCCGTCGGTGATCCGACCGAGCCAGTCGAACCATCACCTGATCACCGTCGGTGGCACTTCCCATCTTTCTCGCCGGAACAAAGACGTCCCCTCCAAGCGAGGCATCCTCCGGAATCACAAACCCGTAACCATCGCGATGGCTGGACAGTCGTCCGGTAATGGTCTTGTCTGTCTTCTTATCTGTCTTTCTGGGCATCGATCTCCAAATTCCGCGGTCCGCCGGTCAGACACTCAGCCATGCTGTGCCCCACCATCCCCGTCAGTTGTCGCCTGTCAGTTGTCAGCTTTCAGTTGTCAGTTGTGACTACCCTTCCACCTTCCTCAGTCCCAGGTTGGCGGCCACCTGAATCGGGTCCCACAGGGTGGCATAGGGCGGAGCGTAGGCTAGATCGAGCTGGGAGATTTCCCCCAGGGTCATTCCTCCACTCAAGGCCGTGACCAGGGTATCGATTCGCTTGGCAACTGAGTCTTCTCCGATGATCTGTCCTCCCAGCAGTCGCCCTCCACTTCTTTCAAACACAAGTTTGACATGCATGTCGCTGCTACCCGGCATATACCCTGCTCTGTTGCCGGCGGAAATCTTCACCGATTCTGCCTTAAGACCATGACCAAGAGCCTCTCTGGAGGTCAATCCTGTTCGACCTACCGCCAGATCAAATACCTTTTCGATCGAGGTTTCCAGCGTGCCGTGAAAACAACTTCTGTGGCCCGCCAGATTCTCCCCCACTACACGACCCTGCTTGGCTGCTGACGTGCCCAGGGTCGAGAAGAGGACGCTACCCGTCACCCGGTGAACTGTTTCGGCACAGTTTCCGGCGGCGTAGATCCCATTGACTCCAGTCTGTCCCCGCTCATCAACTTGAATGGCTCCGCTCCGGCCCAGCGGTATTCCCGAGATCTCTGCCAGCTCAGTGTTGGGCAAAACACCCACATCGATTAAGGCCAGATCAGCCGGATAGGTCTGCCGTCCGATCTCGATCCCTTCAAAAACACCCTCATGGCCCTCTAATCGCTTCACCTCACTTCCCAGAATCAGCTGAACACCTCGACGCCTCATCTCCTCTTCCACGTGAACAGCCATATCTTCATCCACCTGGGAATACAGGTGTCGGTTTTTTTCCACCAGCAGGACCTCCAGCCCCCTGCTTCGAAGCCCATGTGCCATCATCAACCCGATATATCCGCCGCCTACAATCACGACTCTGCGATAGCCATGGTCTTCAATTTCCTGGCGGAGCCTCAGGCCATCCTCCAAACGGCTCATGGTGAACACTCGGTCCAGATCCTGCCCTTCGATCTCTGGGACTCTGGGGACATACCCGGTGGAGACGACCGCCCGGTCGTAACGAACTGTGAACCGGCGGTTGCTCTCCGTATCCAGACAGACCATGGCCCGCCCACTCGTCTGTATCTGCTCAACCTGAACTCCCGTCCGGGCCTTGATCCCGCGCTGATCCTCCAGCATCCGGGGTGAATAGCGAACCAGATCCTCGTGCTCCCGGACCAGGTCGGCAAGGTAATAGGGCAAGCCGCAGATGCTGTATGAAATAAAACGGCTCAGCTCCAGGATGGTGATGTCCAGTTCGGGCCTCAACCGCTTGGCTCGACTGGCAGCCGTCATTCCAGCCGCGTTACCACCAACGACCACAATCCTCTCCATACCGGCAATCTTACCAGAGCCACTCCACTCTGTCTGAAGCCGGCCTTAACATCGGATAGCCGGCAGTGTAGACTAGTACCTTGGTGGCTTAAACAGGCGTGCCGGAGTGGTGGAATTGGCAGACGCGCTGCGTTCAGGGCGCAGTGGGCTTTACGCCCGTGCGAGTTCGAGTCTCGCCTCCGGCACCAATTTTCTTCTGTTGTTGGAAACACAGGACTTAGCTATGCTCTCTTCTTAAAAAGCTAACGAATGGCGGTCAGAAACACAAGAGATCAGATTCTAAGAGAGATCGGACTCCGAGGGGATAACCCGGATGAAGTAGTCTGTAAGTTCTTTTTGGGAGCCGACATCAATCCCGACAATGCACAGCAAGAATTTGCTACGAGCCTCCCTGCGCATGACGACAGTTAATACATCTCCAATTTGGAGACGGCTCTGAAATGACGCATCCTCCCAAAACCAGCTTGTCTTCTCTCAGCTCCTTCTGGAGTTGCTCATTGCCAAAGTCCGGCAAACCGTAAAGAATTTTCGCCACTTGAGCAGACCCACACCGAGGGCAAATGCGTTTCCGGTGTTTGGAGACGGCTCCTTTTCTGCTGGATCCAGGTTCCGACATGACCCGATCTCTACTTAGAGTGCTGGATCCGATCTCTAAGATCAGGGCGTATGAAAATCTGGGAGAGGTCACAACGGGATAGCTCAAGGCACAAGATTTCGACCTTTTGAAAGGTCGGAAGAGAACTGTTGATGATGAACATCATCCTATTTTCAAGACGGCAATTACCGCTTGCAAAATGTCCATCCTCCCATCTCAACTCCAGACCTAGTTGTCTAGTAATCTCCTCCAGATTTGAGAGCACTTCGGTGTCTTTCATCTTCCTCAGAAGACAGCTTACTTTTAGGGTCTGATAGTTGGATGTCTCAATTCGACCAGTGGCATCATAGGAAAATTGAAACGATCTCTTTGCCAGGTTTCTGTGTGGAAACTTGAGATATCGCTTTTTGGTGAACCTCTCCACATTTGCTCCTGACCTAGATAGCTATCTCATCACTAT
>JAUXKG010000189.1 GCA_030624355.1 Acidobacteriota bacterium | reverse complement strand
TGCCTAAGCTGTTGTTCTATGCAACGCCAGGGGCCATTCTCTCCGAGCCTATAGTCAAATGGTGCAGGAAGAATCTGAAGAACCTGACAAGTGTGGACATCGGAACTGGAATTCATTTTCTGCAAGAAGACAATCCACACTTGATCGGACAGGAGCTGGCCAATTGGTACCGGAGCATCGAGTAACTCTTCATTAAAGGATATCCTCGGCCTTCAAGCTTCTGCGGTGTTCATCGCTAAGGTCCAAAAGGTCGTGATAGATTTCCTGGTTGTGTTCTCCTAGAGCGGGCCCGAGCCAACTCACGCCTCCCGGAGTTTCAGATAATTTCGGAACAATCCCCGGGATGATCATTTCTCCAAGCTTAGGATCAGCAAAAGACAGGAGCATCTCCCGAGCCCAGTAATGGGGATCCTCAATAATATCTGCCGCCGAACAAATGGGACCAGCCGGAACACCGGCTTTGGAGAGGAGCTCAATGAGTTGCTTGCTGTCCCACTCCGGAGTCCACTTCGAGATGATCTTATCGAGGTCTTCCATATGTGCACCCCGTGCCTGGTGGGTTGCAAAATCCGGATCCTTGGCTAGTTCGGGTCGGCCCATGCACTCGGCCAAGCGGCTGAAAACAGAGTCGGCATTGGCTGCGATGACCACGTATTTTTTATCCTGGGTTGGATAAATATTCGAGGGTGCGACTCCCGGCAGGACGGAGCCCGTACGTTCTCGAACCCGATCCAAATACTTGTAGTCAGGAACCATAGTCTCCATCATCTTAAACACGGCCTCGTAAATGCCGATGTCCACCACCTGTCCGGAACCACCGTTTTGATTGTCCCGATGATACAGTGCCATCAATGCACCCATCGCTCCAAAAGTCCCCGCCAGTGAGTCCCCGAGGCTGATTCCCACGCGAGTGGGAGGCCGATCAGGATAACCCGTGATGTACCTGAGGCCCCCGAAAGCTTCGGCGACACTACCAAAGCCAGTACGATCCTTGTAAGGTCCCGTCTGCCCATAACCCGAAACCCGGACCAGGATAAACCGCTCATTGATTGATTTCAGCCGGTCATAGCCGATGTTCCACCGCTCGAGAGTTCCGGGTCGAAAATTCTCGACTCCTATGTCGCTTCTCTTGACCAGCTCACAAAAGATCTCCTGCCCTTTGGCCTCCTTCAGATTGAGCGTAATGCACTTTTTATTACGACTCAGCATATGCCACCACAGAGATTGTCCCTTATATTGTGAACCCCACCTTCGCATGGGGTCTCCCTTACCAGGTGGCTCAATCTTGATGACTTCAGCACCGAAATCAGCCAACAGGTGCGCACAAAAGGGACCCGCTAAAAGGGTTCCCATTTCCAGCACCCGAACTCCCTCCAGTGGTCGATTAGAATTCTTTTTGGATTGATTCATCTGCACTTTCGTATCGGAGCCATTGTCCCCGACGTAGGGCTGCTCTTCTCAGGTCCCGGCAGCAACCGATTGGAAAAGCTGTTCCCTTGTCCCGGCTTTCAAAATCCGACTCCCCAGCGACCTGCCGACGATATCCTGAGCCAGTTCAGAACAGCGGATGAGTTCCTGCAGATCAATGCCGGTTGAGATGCCCATTTCCTCCAACATATTGACCAGGTCTTCGGTCACGATATTCCCCGTTGCCTCGGGCACGAAAGGGCATCCTCCCAATCCACCAATGGAGGTATCAAAGGCCGTCAACCCAGCTTCCAGGGCAGCAAGAACACAGCTCAATCCTAATCCACGCGTATCATGCAGATGCAAAGAAAACGCAGTGTCGGGAAAGGTTTCCAGTAGCAGCTCGGTAAGTTCTCGCACCTGTGCAGGGTTTGCAATACCGGCTGGATCGGTGATACTCACCCGGGTAATTCCAGTGTCGTGTAGTCTTCCGATCATAGAAATCACCTTCTCGGGCAAGATCTCACCTTCAAACGGGCATCCGAAAGCCAGAGCCACTGCCACTTCAAGGGGTATTTCGGCTTCTTGTGCCAAGCCGTGGATTTTTCCCGCCGATTCCAAAGATTCGTCAATCGACATTCGCACGTTTCTCTGATTAACCGTTTCGCTGGCACACACAGGGATCCGTATTTCATCAACCCCAAATTCGATGGCCATTTCCGCACCTCGAATGTTGGGGATCAGAACGCTGTAAGTGATCCCTGGTCTTTTTTGAATTCCTGAAAGGACTTCCCTTGCATCGCGTAACTGTGGAATCGCCTTCGGATGGACAAAAGAAGTGACTTCGATCTTGCGTAGTCCTGTCCTGGACAAGGCATCTACCAACTCGATTTTCTTTGAGGTGGGGATGAACCGTGCCTCTGCCTGTAGGCCATCTCGCGGTCCAACTTCCACAATGTTCACGTTAGAAGGAAGCTTCATCGTTAATTTTCCCCTGAATCTACCTTAACACATTTGTTTATAAATATAAACAGTGTTATTCTTCCCATGCTTGGAGGAAACCACCATGCAGCAGCAATCCTACGATCTGATCGTTGTTGGAACCGGGACTGCCGGAGCCATCCTCGCCTCACGTATCGCCGAAAATGGTGTGAATCCCCGAACAGGTGAACCACTGAAGATTGCCTCCATCGAGGCTGGTCCTTACTGGAAAGGGGAACGGCGTCCTGGCTACGGCATCCCCCTTCGCCGTCGCATGATTACCAACCTCGATTTCGGAGGCGATCGATATCAGTGGCCTACTACAGGTTACGCCAAGATCGTGGGGGGATCCTCCGTCCACTTCGGAAACGCTTCCTATTTTCCTTTCGACACCGACTATCTGCGTTGGCAAAACGAAACGGGCGTGGACTGGACCAAGGACAATTTCAAGGAGGCTGTTGCTGAGATTACCCAAATGTACAACTACCACCAGGCACCCGACTCCACACTGGGAGAAGGGAACCGGTTGTTTCGAAACGCAGCCCGGCAAATGGGGTATGCCCCGAGCAGGTCTCCCATGACCAGAACCAACTGCATTTACTGTGGCTATTGTTCACCCGGGCACATGTGCAAGTACGACAGCAAGGGATCATCGTTAGCCTATATCCCCATCGCTGAAAGGTATGGCGTTGAGATCATAGCGAACACCGAGGTAGAAAGGGTGTTGATTGAAAAAAGAGGGGATCGCGGGACAGTGACGGGGGTGACCTACCATCGAGGAGACCAGACAGGAGAGCTGCGATCTTCCAAGGTGCTCGTCTGCTGCGGCGTCTTTCTTACCCCGGGTTTGTTGATGCGCTCCGGATACGGGTCCAAAGAGCTTCTGGGGGACAAACTTCTGGTGGAAAACCCTAATGTGGGCAACCACTACAATGCCGACCAGGTCTTTCGCGTAGGCGGTTTTTCCGACGAACCTCTCCTGGAAGCGGGCCGGGGGACCAACAGCGGAGATTACTTTTTCGATTACGGAGACCCTGATGGGGATTTCAACTTGATGATCACTTCCGCCGTTACTAACGGTATCGTTTTCCCGCAGTTGGCCGCACTCAGTGAATATGCTCCCGAATTCGGTCGTGGGCACAAAGAATTCATGCGGACGTCTTGCACGCGCATGTCCGGTGTGATGATGCTCCAGACCTGCCCGAAGAACTCTCGTGGCCGGGTGCGGCCGGACGGATCGGTCTCCGACTATACAAGCGATCCTCGAATGATCCAGCGTTTCCAGGAGGGCGAGGCAATCTGCATCAAGCTTCTAGAGAGAATGGGCCTCAAGAGGATCACCACGGGGGGTGACATAGGTGAACGGGTACGCACCTTCCGGGGTGCCGGGCACTCCATGGGATCCTGCCGTGCCGGTGTGGATCCGAAGGACTCAGTGGTCAATCCCCGTTTTGAATCCCACGATGTCGACGGTTTGCTCGTTTGTGACGGGAGTGTCATTCCACGAAGCGGCTCCAGCTGGGCTTGTATTCCCATTGCCACGGTGGCGGCTTTCGCCTGGCGCCGAATCGTACAGGATCACTTTACAGTTTAGATTGGGTCCACCATGGAAGAAGAAGAAGCAAAAGCCCTCCTGAGAGAGTACCAAAGCAAGGGGATCGGGGCTCGTGTGGGCTTCGGGGACAATCCGGCAGTATTGATCATCGACTTTATCGTCGGATTTACCGATCCCTCCTCTCCTTTGTCTGCACCTCTGGACAAAGAACTGGAATCCACCTTGCAGCTTCTGGCCATGGCCCGCAGCAAGAAAGTACCGATTGCCTTTACCACGGTCAGTTACAGCGATCACTCTCGAGAAGCCGACCTCTTTATTAGAAAAGTCCCCTCCCTGAAGACCCTAAAAAGCGGATCCCGGTGGGTCGAACTCGATCCTCGTCTGAAGCGCGCCTCTGGCGAGGTCCTCCTCACCAAGAAGTTTGCCAGTTGCTTCTTTGGCACCCATCTGGCCTCCTATTTGACTTCGATGAGAGTGGATACGCTCATCGTGGCCGGATGCACAACAAGTGGTTGCGTCCGCGCTACCGTCGTTGATGCCTTGCAGAACGGGTTTCGAACCATTGTTCCCATGGAGTGCGTAGGCGATCGTGCTTCCCAACCCCATATTGCCAACCTGCTCGACATGGATGCCAAATACGCCGATGTTGTGACTCTGAATGAATCACTGAAATACCTGGAGAAGCTTTCACAATGATTAAACGCATTCACCATATCGATTACGTGGTTCGAGATCTCGATCAGGCTGTGGCATCCTATGAGAAAACTTTCCAGCTTCAAATGGAAGAAAAGCTGCGATTTGATGAGCGGGGAGTGGAATTGGCATGGTTTCATCTTGAAGGGATCAAAATCATTCTGGTCTCACCCATCCGCTTGGATAGTCCTGTCCAAAAGTTCCTTGATGATCATGGGGAGGGTTTTTTCCATATCGCCTACGAGGTGGACGATCTTGACGCAGCAACAGAGCATTTCAAGGGCAACGCTATTCAGATGGTGAGTGATCAAAAAAGAAGTGGCGTCGAAGGTTGGGATATCATTGATCTCGATCTGAAAGAGACCTTCGGGGTCTTCACCCAACTGATCGAGAAGCGAAAAGAAGATTCTAGCCCGGATCATGCATAATCCGGGCTCTAGTTTAGACAAAGAATCATAAGTTCCGGCTCCTCATCACTGCTGGAAATAGCGCCCTGGGGGGTGTACGGTGCGACGTCTTGGGGAATTCTTGAGCGAGTTCAGCCGCAGGTACACACCTGATTCTTTCGTTTTCGCCATCCTGCTGACACTGCTCGTCTTCGTGCTGGGTCTTCTCTTTACAGATCACGGGCCTTTTCAGCTGATTCGAGACTGGTACGCAGGATTCTGGAATTTGTTGACCTTCTCAATGCAGATGGTTCTGATTCTGGTGACGGGTTATGCCATGGCCCGTTCTCCCGTCATGGAGCGACTCCTGACCCGCCTGGCCAACGCGCCACGCAGCGGGGCGGAGGGAGTGGCCCTGGTTGGATTGATAGCCGGTCTGCTGGGATTGCTCAACTGGGGGCTGTCCCTTATTGCTGGCGCACTGCTGGCTCGGAAGGTGGCGATGTCTGCAAAGACTCGGGGTATCAAGATCCACTACCCTTTAGTAGCGGCCGCTGGGTATGCAGGACAGTTGGT
>JAUXKG010000096.1 GCA_030624355.1 Acidobacteriota bacterium | reverse complement strand
GAGCCCTGATGATGCATACTCCAGGCTAGGAGCCTGTCCCCTTTTTCCCATTATCGGCGTTTGAAGATGCCGAAAACCACTCCACCGTAAAGCACAACCGTCAAGAGCGCGACAGTCAGTCGAAATAGAACCGTCTCCGGACCCGCCTGCAGCAGGAAAGAGGCGCAGATCCCCAACGTGACAGCTGAAAACACAACCGAGCCGGAGTCTGAGTTCAAGGGGTGGATCTTGACAAGACGATAGGTCTGCCAGAGACGCAGAAGGTTGAGAACGGTAAAGGCAGTGGCGATAGCCAATGCTGCCCCAGTGAGGCGATAGGAGGGAATAAGAACAAGGCACAGCATAGCCCCCAGACAGATACTGACCATCCAATTACACAAATTCCAGTAGGGTTTCTTGAGTAGCACTACGTTTTCCGTGACACCCCAGAATCCGTTGATGGCATAGGCCCAGGAGAGGAGCAGCAAGACAGTACTGCCACGTCCAAATTCGGGTCCGAAGATCAGCAATATCTCCTTTCCGACCAACGCGACCAGCAACAAGAAACCAAATGAAAAGGCGGTGATCCAGAGGGTCATGTTTTGCAGACTGTAGCGAAGAGTTTGCGTGTCTTCCGATCGCAGTTGATCGGCCAATACCGGTGCATAGATGGGTTCGAACGACTGGCGGATCTTCTTGACTAGAAAGGCTGTCTGGGCTGCCGCCCCATAGATCCCAAGTTCTTGGGCCGTTACACGAGGAGCCAGTAAGAAAAGGTCGAGGCGCATTGCAGCCATGGCCAGCAGATCGTACAGGGCGATGGGCAAAGAAAAGACGGCCAGCTGTGACACGAACTTGCTGACATTGGGCAGGCGCCCTGGTTCGCTCTTTGCTGACGAATTCCACCACAAGTCACGGTCGAGTCGACCAACAAAAACCATGGAGAGAAACAAGCCTCCAATCAGGGACAGCAATTGGGCCAGATAGAGCCCGACCGCCTGCTGTCGGAGAGTCCAAAACCACAGTGCCAGGCCTAGCAGGAGAGCGGGTTCCACAAAGGAACGGACCCAGACTTCATACTGCATCTGTTTTTCAATTCGGGTCAGAGCTAACAAAACGGATGAAACGGCTAGCGGAACAATTGCCCAGCTCATGATTCGAAAGGCAGGGAGAAGCTGCGGTTGATCCAGGACATGGATCGCCAGTGTTGTTGAGAACAGGTAGAGGACTGTAGAGGTCACCAGGCTGGCAAGAAGAGTCAGACCCAGAGCCGACAGAACTATTTCCCGGCGCTCTTCAACGGGAAGCGAACCGCGGGGCGGGACAAATCGCAGGACTGCCCGGTCCATGCCAAACAGGCCCAGCTTTGAAGCGACTTCCACCAAACCCCAGGCCAGGAGAAAGTAGCCTAGTATTTCGCTTCCAAAGATTCGTGCGACGAAAATGAGATAAGCCGCCCGAAGCGTGCGTATAGTGATTCCCAGGAAATTGGTGCGAGTGCCCCGTTTGATGGTCTGCCAGTCCCGCAGTGAAGGATTAAGCGGGTTCATCTGTGCAACGGGGCACCGGACTTCGCATCCTGACCGATGTTCAGGACAAGTGCCCGGGAGACTCGCAAAAAATGAACCAGGAAGGTTACCGTCCACCAGAACAGCGCTGTCCAAAAACCCAATTCTGGATGTCCCAGGAGAAAGAAGGGAAGAAGCAAATAGATGATGTTGTTGCGGCGCCCGCAAATTCTTCGAAAGGTTCGATCCCAGTCAGACAACTCATGAAAGTCGTAGGTGCGGAACAATTTCCAAATTCCTAGGACAGCCCGGTCGAGGTAGTAGACTCCACACATGAAACCGGCCGCCACCCAGTACTCTGAAAGACCGGTCTGTTTGGACAGATAAGCTCCCAAGGCCAAATACCAGAGAGCTTCATAGAGGTAGTCAAACAGGTGGTCATACCAGTCTCCCAGGCGTGAAGATTCCAGTTTGACTCGTGCTATTTTGCCGTCCACTCCATCCAGAATGCCAACCAGCATGGCCAACAGGATTCCGGTCAACAGGTAGCCGAAGTAAAAGAGATAAACTACACTCAACGCGCAGACGATGCTCAAGGTCGTGACCGCATTGGCACTCACGCCTCTGGGGACCAGGAGGTGGACCAGGGCGTTTTCTACCGGAGGGTGGATGTACTGCGCAGGTAGATCGTTTGTGCCTTTTTGAGTTGCATCGAGTACAAGCTCTTGGGCTTTGGCAAGATCTTCTTGGGTTCGAATTGGATGAGCAAATACCGGAAGCACTCGCCGTAAGTCAGACCGGTATTCGGGGAGATCGGCAATCGATAGAATCTTCATCTGGCCGGCTTGTGCCAGGCTCAGCAGCGCTTCTCCGACACCGTCGCTACCTGAGCACAGATCCAGTGTCCCGAGAGTCTTCCATGGAACTCGAGCTGCGCCCGCAAATTCAAGCCGTTGCGACAAGGTGATGACAGTCGGTTCGAGATGGCTGGACAGATACTTGATGAGGGCATCATCCAGAACCCAATTGGCTCCCACAACAATGCACTCGCTGCCTGGAGCTAGTTTGAGGTGGAGCACCTCAGAGCTTGAAATCCATTCTATGGCAATCTTGGAGGGAACAGGCGGGGGCTCCGCTTTCCTTTCAGAGGGGTCCATCAGATAGATGGGTTCAATCTTGCTAATGGCCAACTGGCGCACAATTCTGAGCCAGAGCGGAAGTTGCCACACTTGCGTGTTTTCGATGCTCGAATCTCTGTGCGGTGGCCACAGGATGAGGCCTGTCGTAGCGGAGGAGTCGAGTCGCAAATGTGAACCTCTCGGCGCAACGATCCAAGATCAGAGGTGCCATTGTACCAGACATGGTCGAGGTGCCTTGAGGTCCGGTGGCGGCTTGACGGGAGGGTTTTCTAGAATTCGACCTGAAGAGTTCCTCCGAACTGTCTGGTGATCTGGTTGGAGAAGATTCCAAAAAGAGAGGCATCGATGTTGTTTTGAACGTCTCTCGGATTGAATCGGTTGAAGAGGTTGAAGACCCGGAGGCCCAGTCTGGTTTTCCATCTCCAGATCTTGAAAGGGCGCTGAATATCGATGTCCAGGGTTGTCAGATGAGGAAAGCGACCGCCACGGTTACGCTCCCCGATAAACTCCCGATCCTGGTTGACAAGGGAATAGGGAAAGCCGTCTCGAACTTCCAGAATAGGCGAGAAACGCCATCCGCCCGGCAAGCCGGGCAGTATGATGGTTCCTCTGAGCAGGAAGCGGTTTGGCGAGTCAGTATTTGACAGAGAAAACTCGTTAGGCCTGATAACGGGGTCTCGGAAACTTCCCCAAAAGTGGTCGAAGTCATTCAGGTCCTGTTCGGCCCGGGAGCGGAGATAGGTAAAGGTGAGATGGTCTTGTTCGTTGAGGCTGTAACGGGCTGTCAACTCCAGTTCCCAGTAACGAGACCGGCCTCGCGAATCGAGGCGCAACAGTGAAGTCGGTTCCTGGACAGGATCAATGAGAAACTCGTGGAAGCCATTCCTGCGAAGATAATTGGATTTGAAAAGCAGCCGGGAGCCGAAGTGCTGATCATACTCGATGTTCCAGGTGAAACTGTAAGGAGTCTGCAGGGAAGGGGAGGCACGCAATGTGAAGGTTTCCGGCGGTCCGGTGGGTGTGACCCCGTCATCGGCAAAGGATGCGACAACTCGGCTTTCAAAGGATTCAAAGGCACCTACATTCAGGGTGGTGCGATCGTAGAAGAGGCCCGCCCCTCCCCGTAATATTCCCCGACCGTCGGGCAGTATGCTCAAAACCAGTCCCAGACGGGGAGCCAAATTGGTTTTCTCAAGCACGCCGTCTCGGTCTAGTCTGAGCCCCAGTTCAAGCAGCAGCCGGTCACTGAGACGCCAGCGGTCCCCACCGAACAGGGCAAAGTCGGTGCTGCTTACCCGTTGCGAAGTGGGATCGGAGAATTCGATTCGCTGACTGAGGGTTCCATCGGCTCGACGAATGTTGACTGGTCGGCTTTCACTTCCTCCATCGTAGGAGGAATGCAAAAGATCCAGGCCGAACTTGAAAAGATGTTCGCCGGCCCATTCATTCCGGTGGATGCTGATATTCTCTACCCACTGCCAGGTTTTCGTTTTGCGTCGTTGGGTGTTGAAGAAATGACCCTGGTTGGCGTCGGGAAGCAGCTCCATGTCATTCAAACCCTGTCCAAACACGTCGACATCGTAGCGTTTGAAGCTGAGTGTCGATTCCAAGATGATCTGCGGTGTTAAAGTGACCCTTTCAGTCAGACCAATGTTGTGGCCGCGCTGATGAAGGTTGGCTGTGACCTCTTGGGGGTTGAAGGTGTCCAGGTTGGCGAATCCAAGTTTGCGGGGAAAGACAGAAACAATGGCTGTCAGTTCATGTTTCTGACTCAATTTGAAATCCAGTTGCGTGAACGAATCGAAGCTTTCAAGGAGTTGGTCCGCTTCCAGCGGGGGTTGGTCGGGAATCCGTGTCGTGATCATACGGTACTGGACTGTTTGTGCCAAAAACAGCCGATCCTTCACTAACGGCCCGCCAAAGGACAGCCTGGGCGTGAATTTGCCAATCCCCATGATGGCGCCGTCGCGAAACTTGGGGCGGGGAATAAAATTGTTGATGGCAAACTTCCACTTGTTCGTGCCTTGCCTGGTCAAAACGTTGGTCACGCCCGAGGAGAACCGGCCGTACTCTGCAGAATATGGATTGGGAAGCACCTCTATGCTCTCAATGGCGGCACTGGGTAGGTTGAACCCCAGGTCCCCAGTGGCGGGATCAGTCACGTCAACACTGCTGTTAACAACCAGGCTGCTTTGAGTGGGTCTCCCTCCTTTCATGACGATTCTTCCATCGGCAGCTCTTAGTACACCCGGAACCAAGGGCAGCAGAGCTCCGATGTTGTCTCCTTTAACTGGTGCAATGTCTGCCAGTTCTCCCTTGAATATTGTCTGAGAGGTTCCCGTCTGTGGAATTTGACCTTCTTTTTGGGCAACCACCTCGACATGCTCTTCGATGTCCGCGAGGTCGAGCTCGAGATGAATTTCAAACTGGTCTCCGGGCTCCAGAGCTGCTTCTTGCAGCAGGCTTCGAAACCCTGGAAGAGAGGCGGAAATCTGGTAGGATCCTGGCGGCAAGTTGCGAAATCTGAATCGACCCGTATCGTCAGAGACGGTGGAGGCAATCGCCGGTTCTGCACCGGTTCGTGTCAAAACTAGTCGAACACCGGGCAGGACGACTGTCCCGCTTTGAGTTGTCGCAGTCCCAATGATAGAAGAGCTCAGCGCTTCTTGCTGGTCTGGGCTCTGAACAGACAGTAGCAGACCGGTCATTACAATCAACCCCGCTGTCATGAAATGTCCTCAATCCTTTTCGATGCGGGAACGACAAAGTGTCGGGCCTGTTTGAAATAGATCAAAATCATCAGAGGACCGTTCGACAGGGAGTCGATATCCTGTCAGTTGTCAGCCCTGTCAGCTGTTAGTGAATAGTGCTCTGGCCGGGTGGGGGCATGTCGGTCGGAATGACGTTCCTGTTCACGTAGTCGTCGAGGTTAATGACGTAGGTTTCGCTGGACTCAATCAGTGCCGGTGAGTGTGTTGCAGCGATGATCCGCATGTTCTTTTCATTCACCAGCTCCATGAGCATCTTGACAATGCGTCTTTGATTGGACTCGGACAGCGCCATTTCCGGTTCGTCCAGAAGCAGGATGGTTCCTGCAGGAAGACTGGGGAAGGTTTGACGGAACAAGGAAAGCATCACCTGCCCGTGACTAGCTGTTTCCAGAAACTCCTTCATTTGCGGCTGGTCTTCAAACAGATGGAGCTGGTTGCGCGGGTTGTGCTGTTCGGCATCGAACATAAAGGCTTCCGAGACACTGCTTTCATGGCCTTCCAGCTTATACCGGTAGTTCTCGACCTGTTCTCCACGCAGGGCGTAATAAATGGCATGAAGGAGGGTCGATTTTCCCGATCCGTTTTCTCCCCGAAGCATGATCAGTGGATGCGACAAGTCCACTGTTACAGGCATGTGGAGATTCAAGGAAACGAACACGGGATGAGCTAGAATCTTCAGGTACATGATGTCGATTCTCTTCAGTCAGTCGCCTTGGCGGCAGGCTCCAGGTCGGAACCAAACATTCTGATATGCCAGCAGCTCTCAAAGGCTCTCTCAAATCGTCCGGCCCGCAGCTGGCCTACACTCTCGACCAGGGTATCGAATACCGGAGTGGCGCCCTTGATTTCTCCGGCCCCGATCAGTTGCTGGAATTGGCTGCGATCGACGGCTCGTAGTTGGCCGCTCCCATCACGGAAAAAAAGTAAACCTCCATCCAAGGGGTTCAGTCCATGATCCATCTCGAGGGTCCGGAGGTTTTGCCACAAGCTGTCTATGGAGCAGCCGGAGATTCCATGCGGTGTGAAAGCCGCCACAATGGCAAATCGATTGAGAACCACAGCAAAAGCAGCTGTCACATGATGTTGGTGGGAGGTCCATGTGGGAATGAACCGCCTCAGAGCCTCCGAGACCGCATTTCTTGCATTTGTATTCAGGTCGTTCTCAAAGCCATAGACCCATACTCGTGCTTCGTCAGGCAATTCGGCGAAATCCGACCACTCCGTGTCCATCTTTGGAATCCTTTCGCTGGTCCGGCTCAAAACAGTTGGACGAGGAGGGTATTATACAACAGCTGGTGCTGATGAGCCCCTGACCACCTGACCGCTGACCCCTGACCAGTGTCGATTAACGATTGTCGATTGTCGAGTGCCCCCTAACCACCGTCGATTGACGATTTTCGAGTGTCGAGTGACCGATGGACTTCGGCCGCTGACAACAGACAACTGACAGCTAACACAGTTGGTAATTCCACCAGGTGCCTGTACTTGTCAGCCAGCAGACAGGTAAAAAGCATTTGTTTTGCTAATATCGAGCCGGTGAGAGACCTGGCGCTCAGCCGTTGATATGAATGTTTTGAGAGGTTCCCAAATGTACCGATCCATCTTTTTCACAGTCGTCCCGCTATTCTTCTTTTCCTTTCTCTACGGTTCTCAGCGTCGCCAGGAACTTTCGGCTGGTCCGGGAGAGGAACCGTTTGATGTGACCCAACACAGCGTGCCTTTGAACCAGATTCGGCACGGGGGGCCACCCAAAGACGGTATTCCTGCACTGATGGATCCCGATTTCGTTTCAGCTCGACAGGCGGACCTATTTCTGTTGGCTGCGGACCGTGTGCTGGGAGTTGTACGACAGGGTGTTGCCAAGGCCTATCCCGTCAGGATATTGAACTGGCATGAGGTGGTCAATGATCATGTGGGAGGGGACGCTTTGGTTGTGTCTTATTGACCGTTGACTGGTTCGGGCGTAGGTTACGACCCGGTTATAGATGGGCAAAGGTACACTTTTGGTGTCTCCGGGAAACTCTACAAAAGCAATGTCTTGTTGTACGACCACCAAACAGAGAGTCTCTGGTCTCAACTTGTCCGGAAGTCGGTGACCGGTTCTATGACCTCAACTTCTCTCAAGACCGTCCCGCTGTTGGATACAACCTGGGAAAACTGGAAGGGGAAGCATCCGGACACTCTGGTCCTGAGTACTGATACCGGATACGACCGTGCCTATTCCAGAGATCCCTACCGGGTTCGGGCCGAGCGTGTTTTGGGTGTTCAGACCGGCGGGGAGGGACTGGTCAAGGCGTATCCTTTTGAAGAGCTCAAGAAAGTTAACAGATTTCCTTTGAAGGATCATCTGGGTGACCAGGAGTTGCTGATTTTCTTCGATGAAGACAGCCAGACGGCCTGGGTCACCACACCGACCGGACGACCAGTCGACGG
>JAUXKG010000186.1 GCA_030624355.1 Acidobacteriota bacterium | reverse complement strand
TGGGCCGCTCGACGAAAGGAGCGGATTCGGAAGGGATTGCCCTCCTGGATCTCCAGGATATCGGCGATCTCGGCGAAGATCGCGGCCACATCTTTGTTTTCCATGCGATGCTATTGTAGCCGCTGACAACTGACCATTGTCGATTGTCGATTGTCGAGTGACCAGTTGAACAGTGTCGATTGACGAGTGTCGAGTGTCGAGTAGTCCGTGTCACTGACAACTGACAGCTGGCCTTCGGCCGTTGACAACTGACAACTGACAAAAGAATTGGTGCCAACCCTCCGAATCGGTGTCAATCCGTGTTCGCTAATCCGTGCAATCCGTGTCTCAGCCCTTCAGGCGCTGGAGACGGTCTCCGGCCTGCTGCAGGACCTCCATGGTCTTGCAGAAGGCGAAGCGGATGAAGCGCTTCCCTGACTCGGCTCGATGGTAGAAGCTGCTTCCCGGGACCGCGGCCACTCCGTACTTCTCGATCAGTCGATTGACAAACTGGACATCATCCAGCTCGGTGAGGGAGGAGATATCGGCCATGATGTAATAGGCTCCCGAGGGCGTCCAGACCCGAAAGCCCGCTCTTTCAAGAGAGCCGACCAGGTAATCGCGGCGTTCCCGGTAGTTGGAGAGCAGCTGCCGGTAGTAGTCCTGACCCATTCCCATGGCATCAGCGCCGGCTTCCTGCAGAGGAGCGGCTGCACCCACCGTCAGAAAGTCGTGTACCTTGCGAATAGCGTCTGTCACCTCCGGACAGGCAACGATGTAGCCGACTCGCCATCCGGTGACGCTGAAGGTCTTGGAGAGCCCGCTGATGGTTACCGTACGCTCCCTCATTCCCGGCAGACAGGCAATAGGATGATGGCTTCCCTGGTAGATGATGTGTTCGTAGATCTCATCGGTAAGGACATAGAAATCGTAGGCCTGGGCCAACTCGGCTATTTTTGAAAGTTCTTCCCCGGAAAAGACCTTTCCCGAGGGGTTGTTGGGTGTATTCAAGATCACGGCCCGGACCCCGCCCTCGGCCTGACTCTCATCGATCTTCTGCTCAAGTTCCTGGAAGTCGAAGGTCCAGTCGCGCTCCGGGTCCAGAGACACGTAAAGGGTCGAGGCTCCGGCCAGGATGGCGTCGGGACCGTAGTTCTCGTAAAAGGGCTCAAAGACCAGCACTCGCTCGCCGGGATTGACCAGCGCCAGCATGGAAGCGATCATGCATTCGGTGGATCCGCAGGCTACCGTGAGCTCCCGCTCGGGATCGATCTCCCAGTTGTAAAAGGTCTTGTATTTTTCGGCAATGGCCCTTCGGAAGCGGGGAGCTCCCCAGGTGATGGCGTACTGGTTGATGTCGGCTTGTATGGCACGACAGGCAGCCTCTTTGATCTCTCGAGGGGCGGGAAAGTTGGGAAACCCCTGAGCCAGGTTGATGGCGTCGTGCTGCATGGCCAGGCGCGTCATGTCGCGAATGACTGATTCCGTGAAGCTGGCGGCTTTTTGGCTGATTCGGGGAGTTGAGGTCGCCATTTCGGATCAGTTCCTTTCCCGAAAGGCTGTGATGAACAGGCGGTGGGCCGGGTGGTGCTTCATTCTTTTTTTCCCGGGTACTCCGCCCCCAGCAAGGTGTCATCGTGGCCGGATTCCGATGTGAGTGACCCTGCAAGGCTCGTTTCAGGCTCTTGCCGGGGAGCTTCCAACCCGGGAGCTGAATCCAGGGGTGGGGCTTGAGCCTGAGGTTCAGCGGAGTCCGGATGTTCTGTTCCGGATGGGGTCTGATCGCCCGATGGAGCCAGTTGCTGCAGGGAATGGTTCTTCAGGACCAGCACAGCCAGGTGACTCAAAAGTTCGAGAGAGTCGAGCGAGACCGGCGGGGCTGAATCTCCTCCGAATACCACCGGTACGAAGCCCTCAAAGGAGAGGGGAAGACAAACAGAGACTCGGGAGGCCTGCTGTTCCGGTGCCGGCCAGGGAAGCGGGGGTTCCGATTCCTCTTCCAGAACCAGTACCTTGTTCTGGCGGGCCGCTCGAGCCACCGGACTATCTGGGCTGTCAATCTTCACGATGCCTACCTGTTCCAGCTCCAGCCCAAATGCCTTCCAGGGGACGTAACTCTCTTCTTTTTTCAGGAAAAGAACCCCTCTGCTCACAATGGATTGGGCATTTTCGAGGAAGGCGTCCAGGATCTGTTCCTGCTCCTGGCAGCCGGACAGTTTCTGAATGGCACTGTTCAGGAGCGGCAGGTCCACACTCGGCACCAGGGAAGGGGCGTTCTCCAGCTGCGCCTCTATTTCATGCCGGGTGGCCTCCAGCCTGGACTCGATGTCAGCCAGCTTCGTCTGGATGCCGGTCAGGGCATCCTTCAATCTGTCCCAGTCTTGCAGTGGTCTCTCCGGCGAGTTACAGGTACCTGCTGAGTTGGCTTTCGAAATCAGGAAAATAGTTGGAGATGACGGTCACGTCAAAACGGGAAAGGATCGACTCCTTGGGTTCCCGTTCCAGCAGAAACTTGAAGGCTCCCTCAATGCACTGTTCCGGGGGGACCGCTCCGGAGGTCAGTTTCTGGTAAGTGGACTCCGCCATGGTGACCGAGTGATGGGTCTCACTGTCTCCCTCTCGAACGGTGATGCTGAACTCGAGAGGGTCGCCGGTCTTTGTTTGGGAGACGTCGATCATCAGGGCCATAGGGTCACTATTGTCGTGTCCTGCAATTTGCATGCTGTTTGTGGCACAGGACCCTAGACTAGCTCAAGAGTCGCCCTCTGCGCCAGTGGAGAAAAATGACAGCTAAAGGCAACATTTGATGAAACCTTTTTCATGCCACCATCGTTAAACTAAAATAGGAACGTGCGATCCCAATGAATCTGAAGATTCGAGGTGTCCCATGAGGAAATCGGCTCACTGTTTCTTGAAAAAGATCTTGCTGCCACTGGCATTATTGATGGTCTTGGGTGTCGGAACGGGCCGGCTGCCGGCCGCTGACCTCCACTCCCTGGTCCTTGATTTCGAGGCCACCGACCTGGAGGGTCAACCGTTCCAGGGACTTTCCTTGAAGGGAAAGCCTCTTCTTCTGGACTTTTGGGCTGTCTGGTGTATTCCCTGCCTTAAGGCGATGCCCACCTTGAACCGTCTCAGTCATGATTTGGAAGAGGGGCTCGAGGTGGTAGGAGTTGCGGTCTACTCGGGAGACAGGGAAAAAGTGGGGAAATTCCTGAAGGAACGAGAGGTCGATTACACCATCGTAGTGGGCAGTGAGAGTATGCTGGAAAAGCTGGGAGTCATCGGTTTTCCGACTTACTTCCTGGTCGACTCCGAAGGGCTCCTGTACAAGAGCTATCTTGGAGAGGTCGAGGACTTCTACCAGACCGTAATCAATGATCTGGCCGAGATGAAAGGAAAAGGGGATTGATTGTTTCTCCAGCAGCCGGCTTTCGATGAGCGGCTGTTGAGAGTTGCAGTCCGATTATCTGCCCAGTTGGCCCACCGAGCTGTACTTGCCCAGCATCCTTCGAAAGAAGGTCTTCGAGATTCTCAAGAGAAGGGGCAGGGTTCCCTTTTTGACTTCGTAGGTTTCCAGGGCGACTGAGTCGTCCTCCAGTCTCAGCGGCAGGTGCCTTTGCGCGACCACCCGGGCCTTGAAGGTACAGGAACCATAAAAGTCGTTGATGTAATGAAAACGGAACAGGGAAGCTCCCTTATCGGTCCGATTGACATTTCCGCTCTCATTGACATCGTTGAACCGCATAGGGGGACCTACCGTCAGGGAGCCGTTGTTCTGAAGGAGGGTCAGAACGGGCCCGGAGTGCTCGGGTTGACTTGTTTTTCTAAACCAGCTCAATGTTTTGTTAAAAGCCATCCAATTATGCCACACTCATCCAGGATTCTGTCCGGCAGCCAGTGAGAATGCTACCTCGTCTACTCCTTTCAGTCTGTGACCGTCATCACAACCTTTCCGCCCGCTCGGTTCAACTCCGGAAAGCGGCGTGCCTGCTGTAGTTTATCGACGAACGAACATGATAGAACTCGGGGGGCAATTTGGCCAGCAGATTTTTCATACACGGATGGACACGGATTAGCGAACACGGATTGACAGACACGGATTGACACGAATTGGGGAAACACGGATTGACACGGATTAAGAAAGGTATCTTCCTGTCAGTTGTCAGTTGTCTGCGGCCGAAGGCCATCGGTCACTCGACACTCGACAATCGTCAATCGACATTGGTCAGCCCGTCAGGGCGCCCACCGTAAGAATTGAGACAGTGACACATAGAGCGGCTGCCAGCGTCATCCAAATGCCCGCTTTGGCCATGTCTCGAATCGAGAAGTACCCGGAAGCGTAGGGTATGACCGTAGTCGGACCCTCTGTGACCAGAATGAAGGCCAGCGAGGAGGAGAAGGCAGCGGGCCCAACCACCGTCCAGGGATCCAGTCCAAGATCATGAGACAAAGCAATGAGGATGGGAATTATGATGGTTCCCGTCACCGTGTTGCTTGAAAACATCAGGTGCAGGAGAGCAACCATGACAACGATGACAAAAGGTCGAATGATGAAAGGGATCACCGACAGATTGCCCATTAAAAGCCAGGCCAGCCATCGTGCTGCTCCGGTTTCATAGAGAGTCAGGCCCAGGGAAAGGCCGGCGACGATCAAAAGAATTCCTCCCCAATTGACGTCTCTCTCCGCCTCCTTCCAGGAAAGAATTCCTACCTTGGGCAAGAACAGAGACAGGCCTCCCAACAATGCCACAGCCTCAATTGGCAGATGTACGGCTCCATCGGTGAGTCCGCTGATCAGGGGTCCAATCAGCCAGAGGGAGATGGTCAGGGAAAATATGAGCAGCGTCTTTATCTCGCCCGCGCCAAGTGGCCCCCTGGTCCTCAAATCGTTTTCGATCTTACTGGTCTCAAGAGGCAGGATCTCCATTTCCAGCGGAAAGGTCTTGAGCAGGATCAGCCATCCCAGTGGAATCATCATGAGGGTTGCAGGCAAGCCCAGTGACATCCAGGTCAGGAATGAGATGTCCACCTGAGCTAGCTGGTGCAGGTAGCGAATGGCAACGGGATTGGCACCGGTGCCGGCGGGGGTGGCTATGCCTCCGATCAACGGCCCGTAGGCGCAGGAAATCATCAGAGCTCTACCAAAGTTGCTGTGGAGTGGCCGCAGTCCTGCTTCCTTCAGCAGCCCGACACCCAACGGAAACATGATGGCAGCCACCGCCATGTCGGTGATCCACATCGACATCATCGCGCCCACAAAAAGGAATCCCAGCAGCACCCTGTCGGTCCGGCTTCCGGCCTTCAGCACAATGTAGTAGGCCAAACGAGTTCCCAGACCGGACCGGGTAAAGGCGGCTGAAAGGAGAAGCACCCCAACGAAGAAGACGATAATCGGATCACCAAACCCCGTTCTCACCACACCTTGAAACTCTTTAATTCCGAAAGCAGGGATTAGAAGAATGACAGAAAGGGCAGTGACTGGAAAAGGAAGCGTCTCTGTCACCCACAGCGTGACGGCGAAGGCTAGAATTCCGAGGCTGGCCTTGCCGGCGGCATTCAACTCGATTAACTGCTCACCACGCTCCAGAGCTGCCGGAACGGGAAGAAAATGTATGGCCAACATCAGAGCCACAGCACCTAGAAACGTCCAGACATGGCGGTCGACTATGGGGCCTT
>JAUXKG010000260.1 GCA_030624355.1 Acidobacteriota bacterium | reverse complement strand
TCCCATACAAGAGAGAGGAGAATTTATCCAGAGGGGTATCTTTGATCAGGATATTGTTCAACCGATAAATCGTTTCTTCGACCGAAAGTCCGTTTTCCACTTGGGTGCGAAGCATGGTTCGCAAGCTGGACATCAGAAGTGCTGCCGAAGTTCCTTTCCCGGAAACGTCTCCGATGGCGACAGCCCAGACATTTGGGTTTAGTGGAATGAAGTCATAGTAGTCGCCACCCACGTGTTTGGCCGGGAGGCTCATGGCTGCTACCGAGAAATCTGGATAGGAGGGTAGCTGTTTGGGCCAGAAACCCTTCTGGATCTCATAGGCCAGACCCAGTTCCTTTTCCATGAGTTGCTTTTCAACCGACTCCTGCTGCAGTCGAGCTCTCTCCAGCGCGATCGTTGCCTGATCGGCGAGCACTGAAAAAAGAGGAAGGTCCGCTTCTGTAAAATCCTTGTTGTTCAGCCGATTGATGGCCTCCAGAGCGCCAATGATCTCTCCTTTTGGAGTTCTCAGGGGGACACAGGCGAGGTTACGTGTTTGAAATCCTGAAGAGGTGTCAATTTCCTGGTAGAAGCGAGGATCACTGGAAACATCCTGGACCAGAAGCGGTTCTCCCTGACTGATGACCCAACCACAGCAACCGCTTCCAGCAGGTATTCGAATTCCCGAGATGTCGGTGCCGGCGGGTCCGGTCGGGACCGTGATGATGAGCTCTTCGCTTTCGCGGTCTCGAAGAATCAGGGAACTGGCCTCTGTCTCCATGATTCGACAAGCTGCCTGGGTGATGGCCGAGAGTAACGAGTGAAGATCGTTGGTGGAATTGATTTGGGCGACCACGTCCAGAAGTGTTTGACAGTAGCTGAACAGTTGGGCCTGATCCCCGGTCAAGAGGCCCTGGTCCGTCAATATCTGTCCCATAAGCTTATGGCTTTCTGGCTGGGCCTGGATCCTGAGGGCCTGCTGGAGCTGCTCATCCGAGATATAGCCTTGCGCTTTCAGGATTTCACCGAGACGTTTGGACATCGGGACGTCTCCCATCAGTGGAGTGTCGTTTCCCTGGCATTTGAGCGGAATCAGGCACGTCGACGCCGGGGGGGGTATTGCAACGGAGAACAGTATCATAGGGACCAGTCGAAAGCGACCTCCGCCCGACTCGAACAGACTTCCAGCCCGGCTGGGGCCAAGGACTCCGTCGGAAGCCGAAGGTTCTGAGATTCGCATCTTTTGATTTCTGTTCGTTGTACATAGAGTGGAAGAAAAAATAAGGGACCGTTGGTTTGTTATCACGATGGGTTCTCATTCGAGGGAAGAACTGGTGCGCCGCTTTGGGGTCAATGCCGTTGTCAGCCGGGTAAGCCGGTTTAACCTGGTCCATCTGGATTCACCCGATTCAGCAGAAATTGAGAGGAGAATTGCCGATTTTGATCCCGACTGTCTTCTTGAGGAAGACTGTCCTCTGTGCCAGATATTACGACTGCAGATTGGCCACTGACCAGTGGATAGCTCAGGCGTCCCGGGCTAGGCGAATCCCCGAAAACTGCCAGCGAGCAGCAGGGGGGAAAAAATTCCGATAGGTGTTTCGAATGTGTGATTGAGAGGTGGCGCAGGAGCCACCGCGTAAGACCATCTGGTTGGACATGAACTTGCCGTTGTATTCTCCCAGCACACCCGTCATGGGTTTGTAGCCGGGATAGCAGGTATAGGGACTCTGGGTCCATTCCCAAAGATCTCCAAACATTTGAGCTAGCTCTCCATTGGCCGGTGGTTGCGAAAGCGGCAGTGGATGGTAGGCTTCCGTGTGGACGAAATTGCCCCGAGCAGGTAGTTTGCTGGAGGCTGTTTCCCATTCCTCCTCGGTGGGCAGGCGAGTTCCGGCCCAATGTGCAAAGGCATCCGCTTCATAGAGGCTGATGTGACAAACCGGTTCAGCCGGATTCACCAGACGTATTCCGTGTAGTGTGTAGTGTTTCCACTGACCGTCGGTTTTTTCCCAGTAAAGAGGTGCCTGCCACCCTTCCTGTGCTACCGTGCTCCAGCCATCCGAGAGCCACAATGTCGGGTTACCATAGCCACCATCCTCGATGAATTCAAGGTACTCGCCGTTGGTGACCAGACGATTGGCCAGTTGGAAACCCTCCAGAAAGTACTGGTGAAGGGACATCTCATTGTCATAGCAAAAGCCCTTCCCGTCATGACCGATTCGATAGAGACCTTCCTGAAAGGAAATCCACTTCGTTTCGGCAACGGACCTGTCTAGTGTCGGTGCCTGCTCGACATAAGTCGGATACAGGGGATTGAATGACAGTACATGCTTGATGTCGGTCAGTATCAACTCCTGGTGCTGCTGTTCGTGATGGATTCCGATTTCAATGATCGATGCAAGTGCCTCCCAGATGTCCTGGCTGGCCTGCTCAATGAGTTTGACCATCTCTTGATCGATGTCGTCCCGATACTCAAAAACTTCCGCCACAGTCGGGCGTGTGACTAGACCTCGCAGTGGGCGAGGGTAGCGATCACCCGCCTGGACATAATAGGAATTGAAAAGAAAAGAATACTGCGGATGGCTTGAGCGGTAGTTGGAGCGGAAGCGAGCCAGGACAAAGGTTTCGAAAAACCAACTGGTATGGGCCAGATGCCATTTGGTCGGACTCGCATCATCCATGCTTTGGACCACGTAATCCTCGACCCTCAGTGGTTGGCAAAGTTTTTTGGAGTGATCGCGCACCTGCTGATAATCTTCCAGTAGTGACTCTGGCGTGCCCACAAAGGAGAAGTACAATTTATCTGAAGTGACGGGTTGAGGACGGGTGTGGCTCATAGGGGGCACTAAGGTATCAGAGCGAACTCTTTTCCGCAAAGAACGTGATTGCAGGAAGTCGCTGCTCAGACTCCGGCACTCAGTACTTCCTCGATGATGTCAAAGACCCCATGGGCCTCTTCATCTGTGATCACATAGGGGGGGAGAAAGTAGAGGATGTTGCCCAGTGGCCTCAAAAGGACGCCGCGCTCTAGAAAAGCCTGAGTCAACTGAGGACCACTCTCATCCAGATACCCCCCTTGTTTTTGAGGGTTCAGCTCAATCACAGCTAAGGCGCCAATTCCCCTAGTCTCTTTGACCCGGGGAAGATCTGTCAGAGAATCTAGTCGTTTTTCAAACAGTTTTTCCAATTGAGCGATGCGATCCAAACAGCCACTTTCGTCAAACAGGGCGAGACTCTCCAGGGCGACTGCACAGGACAGGGCATTAGCTGTGAAAGAGTGACCGTGGAAGAACGTTTCAGAACGGTCTTCACTTAAAAATGCTTCAAAAATTTCTTCTGACGCCAGTGTGGCGGCCAACGGCAGGTATCCTCCAGTGAGACCTTTGGAAAGGCACATCAGATCCGGTTCGATCGGGCCATGTTCACAGGCAAACATCTTTCCGGTCCTGCCAAATCCCGTGAAAACTTCATCGGCGATCAGCGGAATATGATGTTGGCGCGTGATCTCTCGCAGGTGGCGAAGAAATTCAACCGGCCAGATAATCATTCCGCCGGCAGCCTGCACCATCGGTTCCACGATGAGTGCGGCTACCCGTCGACCCTCCCGTTCCAAGATTTCCTCGATGCTGGCGGTGGATTGGGAGACCCGGCGGACTTCAAAAAGCAGGTCGGAAAAGCGGGAGTGAAACTCCGGAACATTCCCAACCGCCATTGCTCCGACGGTGTCACCATGATAGGCGTGTTCCAGAGCAATGAATAAATTCCTCTGGGGCTGGCCCCGATTGTGCCAGTACTGGCTGGCCATTTTCAGCGCTACCTCGACTGCTGTCGACCCATTATCTGAAAAGAAAACACGGTTTAGATTCGTCGGTGTCCTCTGAACGAGTTGGGCAGCCAGGCGGGCTGCCGGCTCGTGGGTAAAACCGGCAAAAATGATCTGCGAGAGCTTGCTTGCCTGTTCCCGTAGGGCCCGGTTGAGGCGCGGATGACTATGGCCGTGAATGTTGACCCACCAGGACGAAATTCCGTCTAGAATGCGCCGGCCGTCGGTGGCGTAGAAGTAAACTCCCTCAGCTCGCTTCAAAGGAACGGGCGCCGGTGCCGTGAACATCTGGGTATAGGGGTGCCAGACATGGAGGCGATCCTGGGCGACCCAGTCAGTCGTCTTAGTGTCGGAAGTGTTCATAGGGGACAGGACACCTGCTTATTGAAAATACGGCTCTAGTATACCTTTGCGGTCGATCCGGTGAGCGGCTTCAAGCAGCGTGTCGCGCGACAAGGGATTCATGGGTTCAATCTCACCCACCACTTTGACCCTTCCAAATGACTCGATGGCCTCCCGGTTGTCCGGATTCGGAATCCCATTGAGCACCACGCCCGCCAGTTTTAAATTGCGGGAGCGCAAGGCTTCCAGTGACAGCAGGGTGTGGTTGATAGTTCCCAGTTGACTGGACGCCACCAGAAGACAGGTCAATTCCATTTCTCCGAACAGATCGGCCAATAGATTCCCCTGGTCATTGATGGGTACCAACAAACCTCCGATGCCTTCCACAAGCAGAGCTGGACTGTCCGTCCGGCGGTGGTGTTCGTGCAGACGAGCGACCAAATCCTGGGATCGAATCTGCTTCCCCTCACAGCGGGCCGATAGATGTGGTGAGACAGGTGGTTCGACGAGGTGATCCTCTTCCAGAACTTCGACCAGGTGCCCGCAAAGCTCTTGAATCAACTGGGTGTCCCGT
>JAUXKG010000088.1 GCA_030624355.1 Acidobacteriota bacterium | reverse complement strand
TAGCGAGATCCAAGACTTCAGAGGATCCACCGCAGGCTATATTTGCAAACCCAGAGGTCACTGCCAGAAAGGAAGTCGGGACGAGAGGAAGAAGAACGTTCGGAACTCTTACACCCGCTGCCCCGCCAAAAACTTCGACGAATGAGCAAGCCTATGGAATTCTCAGGGAGGAGTCTGACCTGGTCAGCCAGCTGGTTGGCGGCGACCTTTCTGAACTCGAGTTCAAGACATGGAAGCCTGTGAAGGACAGGCCGCCCGAGTTCTGGATTGATATTACGGCGATTCGTCGAGCGGATGGCCAGGAGATGCATTTGATTTGGTCCGTCAATCTCGAAAGCAATGAAATAACAGCGCTGAGTCAGGAAGCACGCGACTTGGAAGGAACTCTTCAGCAGTAGCAGCATGTACCTTATTGTGATCCGGATCCAATCTGTTGTGAGTAAAGGAGATCACGTCCATGCCCTTTTATGATTTCCAGTGCCTCAAGTGTGGACACAAGTTTCAGGAGATTCTTTCCTTGGTTGAATACGACAAGAGAGAACGAAAAGGCTTTCGGTGTCCCAAGTGTATGACCAAGAGGGTGGAGCAGGTAGTTGTCCCAGCAATGGTAGAAACATCGAAGAAGTCCTAAACACCTGACCCCCTGATCAATGTCGATTGACGAGTGTCGAATTATCGGGGTGACCTTTGGCCTTCGGCCACTGACAGCTGACAACTGACAGAAGAATCGTTGCCAATCCTCCGAATCCGTGTAAATCCGTGTCCCTGACCGCTTGACCGGGCTGATAGCTGACCCCCCGACCCCCTGATCCCCTGACCAATGTCGATTGACGATTGTCGATTGAGAGCTGAGAGGAAGAACCTTTCTTAATCCGTGTTAATCCGTGTTTCCTGAATCCGTGTCAATCTGTGTATGGCAGACTGGGCTGATAACATTGGCTTGTGCGATTTCATTGGAACATCCTATCCAGTCCTTCCGAGCAGATTCGGGTGCTTTCCGATCAGCTGAAGGTATCTCCTCTGGTCGCTCATCTGTTAATCCAGCGTGGATTCAAGGATCCGGATGAGGCCTTAACCTTCTTGAATCCCAGCTTCGACGACTTGCACGATCCGTATCTGATGAAGGACATGGACCGGATAGTGGAACGAGTGTTGCGTGCCAGGGACCTCGGGGAAAAGATCCTGATTTACGGTGATTACGACGTGGATGGGATCACATCCACTGTAGTGCTGAAGCGAGCGCTCAAAATGCTGGGTGCTCCGGCCGAATATTATTTGCCGCGTCGGCTTGAGGAAGGATATGGAATCCGGACGGAAGTCCTAAGAAAGGCTCACGCCGACGGGTATAGTTTGGTGATTAGTGTGGACAGCGGCATCCGGGCCTTTGAAGCCGCTGACCTGGCTCGTGAGCTGGGATTCGATTTTATTGTTACAGATCATCATTTGCCTGCTCAGACCTTGCCGGATGCCTGGGCGATTCTAAATCCGCAACGAGCCGATTGCAGTTATCCGGATAAGAATCTTGCTGCGGTTGGGGTGGTGTTCAAACTTGTGCAGGCGCTTTTCCGAAACACCAGTCGAGAGAAGGTTATCCAGCATTTTCTGAAGATGGTGGCCATCGGAACAGTTGCGGATGCCGTTCCCATAACGGGGGAAAACCGTGTCATCGTGAGGTTGGGTCTGGAGAGTCTCAGCCATCCCCGAAATCCGGGTTTGAGAGCTCTTTTACAAGGGGCAGGCATCACTGGAGAAGTCAGCCTCTCCGATCTGGCTTTCAAGCTGGCGCCCCGCATTAATGCTGTGACGCGCATGGGTGGAGGCCGGGAAGTAGTTGATCTTTTTACCGTCAGCAAAGAATCCGAAGCCCAGACCATGGTTAGAGAAATGAACGAGAAGAACTCTCTCAGGCAGCGTGAAGAGCAGCGTATCCTGACAGAGATTGAAGAACGCTTCAGGCAGGAACCGGGTGCCGCTGAAAAGAAGTTTCTGGTGGTAGCCGGTCAGGATTGGCATCGCGGGGTGATCGGAATTGTGGCGGCACGGCTGGCGGAGCGCTTCCATCGTCCTGCTCTGGTCTTGTCGATTGGGGAGACGACCTGTCAAGGGTCGGGGCGCAGCATCCCGGGCCTCACTTTGGTAGAAGCTCTGGATCACTGTCGCGACATGTTCGTTCAATATGGAGGTCATTCTCAGGCTGTTGGCTGCACGCTTAAGCCGGAGAACAGCAAAGATGAGATTATTGCTGATCTGGCCGGTCGTCTGGAGACCTTCGCCGCAGAAATGCTTTCCCCCGAGCAACTGGTGCCTTCTCTGCCCATCGAGTGTGTATTGCCTCCAGAGGAGGTTTCTTGCGCACTGTACGATCAAATACAGCAATTGGCTCCGTTCGGCAAAGGAAATCCGGTTCCCGTATTCGCATCGGAAAAGATGAATATCGTAGGTGGACCGTGGGTGCTAAAGACTCGACACCTGAAATTACAAGTGCAGGGCAACGGTTCAAAGGTGGATGCCATTTGGTGGAAAAACGGTGATCTCGCTGATACCATAAGGGGTGCGTGCCAAGTCGATCTTGCTTATACCATGGAGCGGGACCGTTATCAGGGACAGGAAAAGCTACTGCTGACCATCCGCGATCTGAATCTGCCCACGTCCCAATAAACGAAACGTCCCACTTTTCCTTTCAGCGGCCATCAAGGTAACGAGAAGATGAATCCCGTAAAGTTGCTGCGTATTGGTCTGATCGTACTGATTGTGGCGGGGGGGACGGCGATAGTCTGGAGTTTCATGGCTCGCCGCCAGCAGGTCGAAGTCATTCATTCCGTTCGGTTGCTGGATCCGGAAGTCAGTCGACGCAGTACCCAGTTTGAGTATAGTGAACGAAAGCGCGGCCATACTGTCTTCAAAGTCTACGCTGATGTCAGTACCGAAACGATCAGCGGAATCCATCAGCTCAGGGACGTGGATCTGGTTCATTATGATGAAGCGGGACAGCCTTCCGCCACCATCTCGGGTCAGGAGGCCGTTTATCGGGTAAAAGAAAAACTAGTCGAATTTTCCGGCGATGTTCAGATTGATTTGGCCGACGGTGCGCGAGTCATGTCGACTCGAGTCAACGCTGATCTCGGTCAGGAAACTATGACTATCAAGGAGAAGTTTGCCTTCGAAAGAGGAAAACTCAGAGGAGAGGGAAATTCCTTGCTCTACCACATTCCGAAGCGGGAGATGGATATTGCCGGAGGAGTGCAGATGGACTATCCATCCGGTTCCGGCGATATCCGGGCAAAGGGTCGCTCAGCCGTCTACAATCTTGCTCTGCAAGTCATAGAATTCAATGGAGAGGCTGAGATGTCCGGTCCGGAATCACGTTTGAACTCGGATCAAATGACCGTGTTCATGAACCAAGATAGCGTGGTCCAAAAGATCCTGAGTAAAGGTCATTCCCAACTCCATCTGCCCTCCGCCAGGACTTTTTCAGGACAGTACATCAACGTCTTTTTTGACGCTGGTTCTGACGGGCTGGAGTATTTCGAAGTCCTAGGGGAGAAGTCGGAAAAATTGACCCAGCGGGCCTTCTATTTCGGACAACTAAAAGGCTCCAAGTATGGAGTCGAGGCGGACCGTATCGTCGGTCATCCGATGGTTCAACAGGCAGCGGAGCAGACCGGATTGGAGAGAATTGTTGCGCAAGGGGATGTCCGAATGAACGCCCCATCCCTGGGGATTAGAAGGTCCAAAGCGCAGCGAATGGAAGTTCTTTTCTTCCAGGATGGACAACGGATTCGTCAGCTAGATCTTCAGGGCGACGTTGAGGCCGTCGGCCAGAGTGCTGGGTCGGTTGAGGAAATTCTTTGTTCAAGACTGCATGTTCAATTTCATCCGAATCAGAGTCTCGACAATGCCTAGGCTTTCGAGAACGTACGCGTCAAAGTGGAAGGGTCTTCGAAAATTCGTCGCCTGTCTGCCAAGGATTGGGTAGAGGTGAAATATGAAAATGGAGTGCCTGATCGCGTTCTGGCTCGAGGCGAGAGTAAGCTGGAAAGTGACACTCCGGGTGAGAGAATTGTGTTAAAAGCTCCTCTAATTGATGTGCGATATAAAGCCGGTCTGCTGGATCGACTTGTAGGAGAGGGTGGCGCAGAACTGGAGTTTGAAGAAGAGGGGAAAATGCAGCGCACGGCCAGTGATCGTCTGGAAGTGTTTTACAAAAAGGGCGTGATGGAGAGGGCCGTTCAGTCTGGCAACTTTCAATTTCTCCAGGTGGATCCCATGAAGGTCACTCTGGGGTCAGATCAAGCTGTTTTCGATCCAGAGACTCGAACGATTGAGGTGACAGGAAAAGAGTCTCCCATATTGCAGCTCGGTGATTCCGACAGGATTTCCGAGACCTTGGCGGATCAATTCGATCTCAATCAAGAGACAGGCCACATTTGGGCTTTCGGAAACGTAAGAAGTCTGTTTCATGACAAAGGCAACCCTGTCGTAATCACTTCGGAGCAGATGCAGGTGACTCCGGAGAGCGGGTGGATAAACTATTCATCCAACCCCAGGATGATTCACAGTTCGAGCTCCATTACCGGAGAAATCATTCGATACAATTATCAGGATCAACAACTGGTTGCCGAGGAGGAAGTAGAAAGTATTTTTGACGGCACAGATGAGGATAGTGACGAGAGATATCGGGTTACAGCCAATCATCTGCGTTACCAGAGCGAAAAACATCGAGCCATGTATGAGGGTCAAGTCGAAGTAAGTATGCGGGATCTTGTGGTGGAGGCCCCTTCCGTGGAATTTGTCTTCGAACTCGAAAACTCGGAACAGCTAAAGGAAATGGTAGCCTGGGGAGGTGTCAGGATTACTGGGGAAGCCAGGGAAGCCGAAGGAGACCGGGCAGTGCATTTTCCGTCCCAAGAGAAGATAGTTATGACGGGAGATCCTGCCAGGATATTCGAGTCCGGCGAAGGCAAGGCCAGCGGCCGTACGTTAACCTTCTTTACCGGAGATGAACGGCTTTTAGTGGAAGGCCCACAGCAGGGGAATCCATGACATCAAATCAGGTTCCACCCTCCCTGCATGTTCAGCGACTGAATAAGTCCTACCAGGGCAGAAAGGTTGTCAACGATGTAAGCCTGGATCTTGTCTCGGGCGAAGTGGTGGGATTGTTGGGGCCAAACGGTGCCGGCAAGACGACTACCTTTTATATGATTGTAGGCCTGACTGCACCTGATAGCGGCAGTGTTCACTTGAACAACAGTGATATCACCTCGTTACCCATGTACCGGCGGGCAAGAAAGGGAATTAGTTATCTGCCTCAAGAGCCCTCAGTTTTTCGCAAACTTTCAGTAGAGGATAATCTTTATGCGATTGCGGAAACTTTGGAATGGACTCCCAGCATGGCCGATCAGCGAGTCAGTGAATTATTGGAGGAATTTGGAATCTCAGCGCTCAGAAAAAATCCTGCTTATACTCTCTCCGGTGGTGAGCGCAGGCGTGTGGAGATAGCCCGGTCCATGGTTATCAGACCTGCCTTTGTTCTTCTGGATGAACCTTTTGCGGGTATTGATCCACTCGCAGTATTGGACATTCAACGAATCGTCATGCAGTTGAAGGCAAACAACATCGGTGTATTGATTACAGACCACAATGTGCGAGAGACCCTCAAGATTACCTCTCGAGCCTACATCATCAGAGAAGGATCCATATTTAAGACGGGAACCCCCGACCTTCTTTCCTCTGACATCGAGGTCCGGAAAGTTTACCTCGGCGAAAATTTTCGACTATACTGAGGTATAAAGTAGCGGACCCAGATGCAGTGTTCCTGCCAGGAAACACGGCATGCTCTGGACTAGAAGGCTTCAGGGACACACAGATTTCCGACAGTTGCAGCTGAGTCCGAAGAAGCGAGGCGAGGGTAATTCTATGGTCAGGAGAAACCAGCTGAGGACAGCTCTCAGCCTTAACCTTTCCCAGCGCTTGGTGATGACACCGTCGCTGCTGCAAAAGATTGAGCTCCTCACTCTAAACCGATTAGAGCTCACCGACCTGCTGAACGAGGAACTGGCTGAAAATCCGGTTCTTGAAGAGGATTCGGAGTCCGCTGAAGCTAGCCCTTCCGAATCAACGGAACCAGCCAAGGACAGCGAAGAAGACGCAGAGACATACGATGACTTCGACTACGAATATTTCTTCGGCGAATATCTAGCTCCCGGTGCACGTGTCCGCGAGTGGGAACCCAGAGACGACCGACCCTCTTTTGATGTCTTTTTGGCGAAACCGTCTACCTTGAGTGACCATTTGAACTGGCAACTCAACCTGTCCGGAGTCTCCAGTCAGATACACGAAGTCTCTTATTTCATCATCGGCAACATCGATGAAGATGGGTATCTGAGTTCCTCAGTGGAGCGGATTGCAGAGACCTTACAGGTTTCTGAGGAAGTTGTGGAGGAAGCCCTGGAAGTGGTGCAGGGCTTCGATCCCGTTGGGGTGGGAAGCCGTGATCTACAGGAATGTTTGCTCATCCAGATCTGGGCAGCTGGCCTGCAGGACACTCTGGCGGAAAAGCTGGTCCAGGACTATCTTCCACAGATTCAGGCCAAGAAACTGGGGGAAATTTCCGAAGAGTTGGGTTGTGGGTTAGAGGAAGTCACGGAAAATTTGGATCTCATCCGGGGGTTTTCTCCCAAGCCGGGAGAGAAGTACGCCGCACAAAAACCCATCTATATTCAACCGGACGTTTATATCTACAAGGTTGATGATGAGTATCAGATTGTCTTGAACGACGATGATTTGCCGAAGTTGCGTCTCAGTCAAGTGTATCGGAATCTACTCAAGAGTAAGGATACGAACAAGGAGACCAAAAGTTTTATCAAAGAGAGAGTGCGCTCCGCTATCGAGTTGTTGCGGAGTTTGGATCAGCGGGAACAGACGATTTATCGAGTGTGTTCCGCCATAGTCGAACGGCAGCTGTCTTTTCTAGATAGCGGCCTCCTGCATCTCAGGCCCATGCTTATCAAGGACGTGGCGGAGGCATTAGAGGTGCATTCGTCAACTATAAGTCGCGTGGTGGCGCACAAATATGCGCATACTCCTCAAGGCGTTATCGAGTTGCGCAAGTTCTTTACCCTTGGACTTGAGGGATCGGGTGGCGAAGATATTTCCGTTGTGCATGTAAAGGAAACAATCAAAAAGATAATAGAGCAGGAAGATCAGAAGAAACCCCTTTCAGATCAAAAAATTTCGGGAGTTCTGAATGATCAGGGAATTCAGATCACTCGACGCACGGTAGCCAAGTATCGCGATCAGCTGAAGATTCCCGGATCCAGAGAGCGAAAAGTGAACGGATTGCTCTCACCTTAGCGTCCTTAGATAGCCCGGATTGTGCATTATTCGGGCGAATGCTTTCAGGCATGGGGATATCGGTATGACTTCTGACAACAGCGATATTTTGAATTCAAGCGTAACTGCTCGAGAACTGCATGAGTCGGCAGGCTCACGCCTGAAGCTCAAACTCCTTGCGGGAAGTGAAGGCCTTGATAACCTGATCAGCTCTCCCCGTATTCAGAAGCTGGGGTTGGCCCTGGCAGGATACGTGGATTATCTGCACGGCGAAAGGGTGCAGATCATAGGTCGTACTGAGATCAACTATCTCAAAATGCTCTCCGTGACTCAGAGACGAACCGCCATTGAGAACGTGTTTTCCCAAAGAATCTGCTGCATAGTCGTGACCAAACGGCTGAAGGCTCCTGCCGATCTCTTGCGTAACGCTGACCGATACAAGGTGCCGGTGTTTCAGACCGAGTCGTTGAGTTCAGTAGCGATAGATGAGATTACCAGCTTTCTAGAGGAAGAGTTGGCTCCGGCAACTACTGTTCACGGAGTGCTCATGGAAGTCTTTGGAGTGGGTGTCCTCTTGTTGGGAACTTCCGGAGTTGGCAAGAGCGAGTGTGCTCTGGATCTGATCCTGCGCGGACACCGGTTGGTAAGTGATGATGTTGTTCTTGTCAGAAAATTTGGTGCAGATCGATTGGTTGGATCTGGACCCTCTGATCTTCAGTTTCACATGGAGTTGCGCGGACTTGGAATTA
>JAUXKG010000109.1 GCA_030624355.1 Acidobacteriota bacterium | reverse complement strand
GAAAGACATCTTTTGGAAGCTGTTCTTGAGTTTCAGAGACGGGAGCGACGCTACGGAGGCATTCGATCGGTCACTTTCGAGAGCGCCCGATGATTCAGCGCATTGCGGCGGCGGCAATCCTCTTGCCACTCCTCTTGTTCGCCATTTTTTATCTGCCGCTCAGTCTGTTTCTTTTACTGATCAACCTGTTGCTGGGAATTGCTGTTTTCGAACTTCTGCAACTCCTGTCTCATTGCGGATTGCAGACCTACTGGCCCACTTTTCTACTGGTTCTGTCGCTGCCCTGGATCTGGTGCTATCACTCTGACCAGGTGGTTATCCACCTGATACTTTCCGGTTTGCTTTGTATGAGCTGGAGTATCTTGCGCAATCGCGACGCGAGACTGGGTTTTCCGTCTGCTTCGGGAAACTTCATGACCCTCTTTTATCTGGGGATTCCTCTGTCGCTTGCCGCAGACCTGCAGCACCGTAATCCGCTGGAGTTGGTCCTGGTTCTTTTCATTCTTTGGGCCGGAGACTCAGGAGCCTACTTTGTCGGCAGAAAGTGGGGAAAGCACAAGGTCGTCCCCCTACTGAGTCCCCGAAAATCTCTGGAGGGCTATGTCTCCGGACTGCTCTGCTCGCTACTGACGGCAGTGCTGGTAGGAGCCTACTTCTTTCCGACCTGGTCGATGGCCTATCTGGGATTCACAGGGATTCTCCTGGGGGTCCTGGGCGGATTAGGTGATTTGTTCGAATCGGCTCTCAAGAGAGGTGCCCATGTGAAGGACAGCTCGCGACTGATTCCAGGCCACGGCGGCCTGCTGGACCGTATCGACAGCCTGCTGTTCGCACTCCCCTCCTATTACTTGCTGACGGTTCTGGTAAAATGAGCCTCTCTACGGAATGAAGAATATATCTATTCTAGGATCCACAGGATCGATCGGCCAAAGTGCACTGAATCTAGTCGATCTTCACCCCGATCGTTTTCAGGTAATCGCACTGGCGGCCCGAAACAACACCGAACTCCTCCATAAACAGTGTCTGAAATATCAGCCCAAACTTGTCGCCCTTCATAACCCGGAAGCGGCTCAGAGCATCCGTCAACAACTCCCGAACACCCGAGTGCTGAGTGGTCTGAAAGGTGTAGTCGAAGCTGCCGTTCATCCAGATGTCGATTTGGTGTTGGCCGGAATCAGCGGTGCCGCCGGATTGGTTCCAACTTATGAAGCGCTGCTTGAGAAGAAGGATGTAGCTCTCGCCAACAAGGAGACTCTGGTAATGGCTGGTGAGCTGATTACTGAACTCACCAATAAAAATCATGTTAATCTGCTGCCGGTCGACAGCGAGCATACCGCTCTCCACCAATGCCTGGGGAATTCGCCGGCGAACGAAGTTCGCCGGCTGATATTAACGGCTTCCGGTGGACCCTTTTTGCATAAGAGCCGGGAAGAGTTGGAAAAGGTCTCGATCGATGAAGCCCTGCGACATCCTACCTGGCAGATGGGCCGAAAGATCACCATCGACTCGGCGACCTTGATGAACAAGGGACTGGAAGTCATAGAAGCTCATCATCTTTTCGGTGTGTCTGCCGACCAGATTTCGGTGGTCGTTCACCCTCAATCTACAATTCATTCGATGGTAGAGTTTATCGATGGCACAGTCCTGGCACAGATGAGCATCACTGACATGCGCTCAGCTATTCTGTATGCGCTTTCTTATCCGGAACGGTGGGACTCCAACCTCCCGACCCTGGACCTGTTTTCCCTCCCTGCTTTGGAATTCTACCCTCCCGACGGTGACAGGTTCCCGTGCCTCCGTTTGGCGTATCAGGCACTTGAAGGTGGACAGACCTACCCAACCGCCCTCAATGCGGCCAATGAGATCGCCGTTCACAGCTTCCTGGATGGTATTCTGCCCTTTTCCGCGATCCCTGAAGTGATTGAAGGTGTTCTGGACAGACATGCGCCCTGCTCTATCACAGACCTGGAGACGGTCCTGGAGGCGGACCTCTCTGCTCGCACGATGACTCAGGAAGCCATCAGAGGTTTGGCTGTCCAGTGAGCGACTTAGAAACAACATCTTTTCCGACTGATAACACCGAGAGCACCGCTTGGAAGCGGTGAAACTCATACCAACCAAGACCGCTGGTCTCGACAATCGACAATACACAGACAATGAACTCGCGGCTTGCTGGGAGGACGTGAAATGAAAAAGAATTGGTGGCTTTTGGGGACTTTGCTTGCCGGTCTGTTCGCTCTTTGCAGTGGAGCGGTCCATGCAGAAGGAATCAGAGAGGGTCAGCCTTTCCCCAACTTGGCCTGGCCGTCCATGGAAGACGGACGGGCTGTCTCAATAGCCAACTTCCGAGGAAAGAAAACCGTTTTACACATTTGGGCCTCCTGGTGAGCGGGCTGCAGAAGGCATGTGCCCGGGTGGCACGACGCGACCAAGGAGCTTCGAGCACGAGGTCAATTAAACATGGTGGGAATCATCCAGGAACAGCATGCCGATCGGACTCGGCTTTTTATGCAATGGAAACAAATGGACTGGCCCATACTGGTTGACTCGCTAAATCTGCTGGAGGTCTCAAAAGTCCCGATCACCTTGCTTATCGACGAAAGTGGGATCGTCCGGAAGATTCGACCCCAGTTCTCCGACCTGGAGACATTTCTCGAGCAGACCTTCGAAGGGTCGGCTCAGCCCCCTCCTCGGAAACCTTCCCGGCCCGACCTCAACCAGTTGAAGACTGCGACCCAAAGCGATACTGCTGAATCGTGGCTCTCCTATGCCGATTCGATTGCAACATGGGGCGAGTCCGATCAGATTGACAGCGCTATTGAGGCCTACAGACAAGCACTTCGCATCGAGGCTGACAAGGGAGTCATACATTTCCGCCTCGGCGTCGCTTATCGCAAGCGCTATGACTCGCCGCAGCGACAAGAGAATGATTTCCAGAAAGCTGTTGAGCACTGGACCAAGGCACTTCAGATCGATCCCAATCAATATATCTGGAGACGCAGAATTCAGCAGTACGGTCCTCGTCTGGACAAACCCTATTCCTTCTACGATTGGATTAGACAAGCCCGTAAAGATCTTCACAGTCGAGGGGAAGTCCCTGAAAGGCTCTCAGTTGAGCCAGGTGGGGCAGAGTTCGCCTTTCCGACACAGTCCTTTGAGAGCACTCAGGTCAGCGAACAACAACCCGATCCACAAGGAAGGATCTTGCGCGATCGGCGACGACTCATTCAAGTAGAAACAACCATCGTGCCTTCTGAAATCACAGCTGGTGAATCTGCACGAGTTCATATCGTCTTTCGCCCCAATCCGAGCTTGAAAGCTCACTGGAACAACGAAGTGGATGACCTGGAATTGTGGATTAATCCGCCAGCCAATTGGAGCGTGGACAGCCAAACGAAGAGCATAGCCAACCCTACTCAAGAGGTAAGTCAGGAACTGCGGAAGGTCGACTTTGAGGTATATAGCCCGGAGAACACCCAGGGCCTAGTTACCGTACCAATCTACGCACTCTACTTTGTCTGCGAAGATATTGATGGCACCTGCCTTTACCGACGCCAGGATATGGCCGTCTCGATGAGAGTCAACCCGAGACAGTGAAAGCCACTTCGTTCAGCACAGACTTATCCGCTTGGACAGGCTTGAAAAAATGGCTCATCTGGACGTCAGTTTCCCTTTTAGGGCTGATCCTGCTGCCTATCGACAGCCTGGCGCAAAAGGTCGTCCTGAAGGGAGGATGGCTTTTCGATTCCACCCGTTCTCAAATGGTCCCGAATAACGGAATCATCGTGGAGGGGGGAAAGTTCCTGGAGGTCGGTGCTCGCTTGAGCGATTCCGATTTGCTGGAAGCTGAAGTCCTTGATCTTGGAGAGCAAGATTACCTTTTGCCCGGAATCTTTGATCTGCACGAGCACTACGGCATTAACCTTTTTGGAAGACTCCGCAGGGATGAACACATCGTCAATCCGGTGATCTTTCTAGCCAACGGAGTCACCTCTACTTTTCCCGCAGGCGAATCCAATCCCACTCGCATGTTGGAAACACGAAAGCGTATCAACAGCAACAAGCAGATTGGTCCCAGAATCTTTAACTCGGGACCTTATTTCGGCACGGCACGACCCGGCTGGGACAAAGACACCTCCGCCGAAAACATTGATCGTGAGATCGATTTCTGGGCTGCCCTGGGAGTGAAGGGATTCAAGGCCGAAGGAGTCAACAGAGAACAGCTTTATACGCTGATCCAACGAGCACATCTTCACGGTCTGACAGTGACTGGACATCTGGGCTCCGGTTACCAGGACTCGGTCAATCCGACAGAAGCCATCCTGATGGGAATTGACCGGATCGAGCACTTCCTGGGAGGAGATTCCCTGGCCTCTGACAGACCGGCCCACCAGTCGCTGGTTGAGGTCAAGGCGCACACTCCTGAGTTCAGGGAAACAATCAGCCTGTACATCAAACACCGGGTTTATTTCAACGCCACGCTGTCCGCCTACGGATACTCCGACAAGAGCAAGGAAGAATTCGATCACTGGGTCAATGAAACTCAGTTCTTCACACCTTACGTTCAAACCACCCTCGCAGGCAGACCACCGAAACCCGTAAACGAGCAATTTGGGAAGATTTATCGAGTCAAGCGTCAAACTGTCAAGGCCTTCTACGATGCGGGCGGCTTGATCACATTGGGATCGGATCACATCAGCACCGGAGACTACCTGGCCGGATTCTCCGCCCACAGGGAACTGCACGCTCTGGTTCTGTCGGGAATTCCGCCCGCCGCCGCTATCAAGATTGCTACCCTCAACGGAGCTCGAGCACTGAGAATGGGCGATCAGCTTGGTTCCATTGAATCTGGAAAACTTGCCGATCTCTTGGTCGTCCGGGGTAATCCTCTGGAGGATATCCGCAACACAAGAAACGTTCGGCTGGTCATGAAATCAGGGCACATCTACGATCCAGCTAAGCTTCTGAACTCCGTAAGAGGAGAAATGGGTCCCAAGACTGCTGCAGAGGCAGAACATTGGTAATCACGGATTGCACGGATTCGGTAATCACGGATTGCACGGATTCAGGAAACACGGATTAACACGGATTCGGAGGGTTGGTGACAATTCTTCTGTCAGCTGTCAGCGGCCGAAGGCCACTTGTCACTCGACACTCGACACTCGTCAATCGACACTGATCAGCCGGTCAGCTCTTCAAAGAGCCACTTTCAGTGAGGAAAGAATTCCATCCGCCAACTCAAGGGTCTGTTGGAGTTCGCTTGTCTCACTGGCCAGGTAGACAAAGTAGTTGGGACTTTCTACAGACACCAGACTGACAGATCCCCGGCGCAGGCAGACGGCTTTCATTCCGTTGATGAATCGTTCGATCTCGGCACCCTCACGACTCAGCCGCTGGCCCTCTGACCTCTGTTCCAGTACCAAGGAGAGATGCCCGGATGAATCACCAAAAACATAGTGAAAGAATCTGGCATCTCCCAACCGACATAGGTTGGTCGCAATCAACTGGAAGGGGTGGCCCGCTGCCTGGAGAGCTCTCACGGCATCCGACTCAACATCGTCCAAGGGTAAGGGCAGCCCTGAAGGCGCCGGCTCCCCTGAACAGTTCAAATGATCTTGAACAACCTGATCGTAATGGTCTATGACTCCATCCAGCAGACTACTCTGGTGATCCGAAGACAGCCACAGGAGAGACCCACTCAATGCCAGTACCACCAGGAGCAATCCTGCAGCCATTCGCATGAACATCGTCATGGAGAAGCGCCTTCCGGTCAAATTGTTGAGAATCTTTCCTTCCAAACCCGATGGTACAATCTGTGAATTCCAAGCACTTCTGATGGTCCGAAGAACCTCTTCGCGAAGATTTTTTTCCTGCCGGCAAGCAGGACAGTGTTCCAGATGTGCCAATATCTCCTGGTTGGTCTCAACCGTTAATTCCCCCGTCAGGAAATCATCCAGAAGTTTGCGTACTCGCCGACACTCTCTTGATTCAAAATCTGTGACATTGTGTACAGTTGGCATTTCACTCACCTCAGGCGCTTCGTGATGACTTCGATGCTTGCAACAATTTCTGGCGAACCAAAACTCTTGCCCGATTCAGACGGGACATAACCGTCCCCATCGGGACTTCCATCAGCTGAGAGATCTCCCGATAGCTCAGCTCCTCCACATCCGCCAAAATCAATACTCTCTGATAATGATCCGGAAGCGAACGCAACACCTGCAGGATCTCCTGGCACTCTATCTTCTGCAGCACATCGGACTCAACTGCCAGCTTGGCCTCCGGTACCTGTTCCAGATCCTCCTCCATCGGGAGCCGCCTGAGCTTTCCGGAATATTTACTCCAGACCCGGAACAGAATCTTGAATAACCAGGCCTTGCAATCTGTTCCCGGGGTGTATCTCAGAAAGGATTTCCAAGCCTCCTTGTAGGTCTCTTGCACCAAGTCTTCGGCCGTAGAATTGTCTCTGGTCATCCCGACAGCAAACCGATAGAGAGAAGACATGTGAGGCATCGCCTCCTCCAGGAATCGTTCTCTTCTTTCCCGTCCGAAATCCTTCACTGAAATATTACTCTGAAAACGGCTGTCTCACCGACCGCAGGCCGCAACTACTGCTGGATCCTTGGTACATCGATCATCAGTTTTCGTCCCCGATAACCAATCCAACCGTTCTTCTTGAATCTGGACATGATCATCGACACATGGGGTCGGTTTGCTCCGATGAGTTGGGCAAGATGCTCATGGGAAAGAAATATTTTCAACTTGATCCTGTCTTTTTCTCCATAAATGCTTTTCCCATGATTCTCTGCCAGTTTGATCAATGCCTTTCCTAGACGATGCTCAGTGTCGAAAAAGCTGTGAGTCGCAAGTTCCTCACGAGCTTCCAGCAATTTTCGATTCAGAATTTTCACGTAATTCAGAGCGATGGAAACCCGCTGCTCAACCAGTCGAAAAAACTGCTGGCGTGAGATCATCGAGACCCAGCATTCTTCATGAGCCACGGTCTGCATCTGGCAATACTGGTCGGGTCCCAGCACATTTTCCCCGAACACATCTCCAGCCTTGAAAACGCCTAGAATCTTCTCACGGTCATCGGACGTAACCAGAGAAACACGCACGAACCCACGATTGAGAATGTAAAGAAACTCGACTGGGTCACCCTGGTGAAAGATCACCTCACCCTTCGAATAGATTCTATCCCTGCAAACCGACGCGATCGCGTTGAGGTCTGAGACTGAAAGTCCCTCCAGCAAAAGCGTTTGCCGCAAATGCCATATCCGGTCAACGGCCTCCAACTGTTCTGAGTGAAGATGTGCAATGCTCATATTTCTCCCTTCCCGAGAATAATGTCGGTCTGGGAGCTTTTTATTCCAAAACTTTTCCCCCCTTTTTCGCAGTATATACCGCAGATTGGGGGAAAAAGCTCAGCCAGGCGGCACGATAACTCACGAAACCGTCGACTGGTCGTCCG
>JAUXKG010000201.1 GCA_030624355.1 Acidobacteriota bacterium | reverse complement strand
TGTACAGGTCTTTCTGCCGTGGCGAGAGTAAGGAAATATGGGGACAAGGAAATAAGGAAATATGGGGACAGACTACCCGTTCACCTATTTTCCCGGAATTCCTTTGGAGATTGGGAGACCCCCTTTCTGAGGCTCGAAGGACGCCCTAGTCTGGCTTCCATCTGCTCCATGAAGGCTTCTGATCCCCAGGGGCGACCTGCTCTTTTTTTGTCTCTAAGTCCTTTATTCAACGAATCTTGCCGGTGAGGCACCATCACCAAATGGATGGGTTGGTCATTAGACAGTAACAGAGGATGTCGAAAGAGTGCGGTCTCGATCGTTCGAGAAGCAGCCTCAAATAAACCTCCTGGTCTTGTCTGTTTTGATAAACATTGGCTTTCCGATTTCCTCTTTGAGTCACATGGTGAGGAAGTTTCGGAGCAACAACTCTTCTTAATCGAGCCAACTGCGGGCTTCTTTGAGCAAATTAATTAGGTGAACGGGTAGTCTGTCCCCTTTTTCTTCTTTCTTCTGGTATATATGACAACAGGGAGAAAATGGGAGAGAATAGGGGTGACTTGAAACAAACCGCTAACCCCAAGCAAAAGCAGCCCTGTCCCTGCGGCTCCGGGAAGCTGTACAAGAACTGCTGCTTCCTGAAGGGAAGAAAGCGTCGGGCACGGCTGGTGAAGCAGTCCAAGCGGCTGATCACGTGGATCGCTGTGGTGGGGGTGCTGGTTCTGCTCGTCTATGGGATATCTCAAATGGGACCGAGTATTGCCTTCACGGATCGAGATCTGGGAATGATCAATTTCTCCGGGCTCAACACCGACAAGAAGGAAGAGGTTCTCGTGGCAGCGAATCGTGCTGCTTGTACCTGCGGCTGTGGAATGAACCTGGCACAGTGCGTGGCCACCGACAGCACCTGTCCCATCCGCAGCTCCAACATCCAGCGGATCGTAAACATGATCGAAGAGGCCAAGCAGTAGAAAGACTCCTCCTGATCCAGCATGGAATACGGAGCCCACCTTCATCACAACATTTTGAAGAAACCCGGCGGGAGCGGCCAGCTGCTCCTTTTGATCAAGGAACTGCACGATAACTAGCTTTTTTTCTTAGATTAGACAGGGTTCCCTTATCGGTGCGAAACCTTACCTGAATCGTTTGCCTGCTGTACCCATCAACGGGATTCCTGACCTCAAAATGTAGATGTGGATTAGAACAATACCCAGTACAACCGGATTTCCCGATTGGGTCACCACGCCATATCCATTGACCTGGCACAGCAAACACTCCCCCAAGTTCGAGGTGGGCATAGGTTGCGACTGTTGCATCATCGTGTCTTATGTAAATTACGTTACCTTTTCCCTTAAGACTTGGATCATTGCCTCCTTCAGCAGCGCCCTTACGAACTGCAATAACGGTCCCTTCCCTGGCTGCGTGAACCGTTGTTCCTTCTTTCATGGCGAAATCAATAGCGAATTCCACAGGAGGGTGATGGCTGAAACTGCCATAGAACCCTTGCATAATTTTGTGAGAGGAACCAACCGCAAAGGGTAGCGAATAGACATACTCATCATCGTGGATCGCTTCGAAGGCACCCCAATTCCATCGGTATTTGTAGTTGTATTTCCATTTCCTGCTAACGTCGATTCTTTTCAAAACGAAAAGCTTGTGCTGACCTGAATTTGGGATCACAGTCGTAAAGGGAAAGGTAACGTCAGAGGCGGTATTTTCGGAACTCAGTGTCACTGTTAGCGTAATTTCGTGGTCGAAAGGAGACAAAAAACTAAAAACGGACTCGTTTCTGCCTTCCACAACTTGTATACATGCATCAACATAACGTGTTGCGCAATATTTCCAAGTTCCCACCTTGGCGTTAACCTGGTGGATGCCTCCCCAAAAAATGAAAGCAATTAATAACAGGATGATAGAAAAGTGTGTATTCAGGCGCATAACTGTTGATAATCTGGTTCCGAGATGAGTCCGTTGCTTGTGTTTCTTTCCAGATCATACATCCAACAGATTGCGGGTTCCAGCTCATCTTCCGGGTTCTTCTTTTCTCCTGGTTGTCAGTCTGGCTGCCGGGAAATTCCATTGTTTTTGATCTCTTCCAGGTTTAGCATTTGGAGCTGTTCCAGTCCTTTACCGATTCTTGCTGGGAACAGGGGTTCTATGAGCCGATTCACCGATCGACAGCCGAGACGCCTGATTGCTCCTGCCATATATTCACTTGGCTCACGGACCACCCTGGAACCTCAACTCCGGGACAAGAATCTCAGGTGACAATCTTTGACAAGGAGGAACCCATGAACAGACGGAAATTCATCCAATCGACAACCCTTGCTGCCGCTGCAGCAGGAACTTCGAGGCTGTGGGCTCAGGCTGCGGGTAGCGGCGATCGGGAACGCCAGGACATCTACCGGCATGTCGATTCCCACCAGGACGATCATCTCAGCAAGCTGCGGCAATATTTGCGCCAGCCGTCCATCAGCTCCACCGGTGAGGGGATTACGGAGTGCGCGGACATGGTGCGCCGCTTCATGGTGGATTTGAAATTCACTGAGGTGGAACTGGTGCAGACACCCGGGCATCCGGTGGTCTGGGGGCACTATGACGCCGGTGCCCGGAAAACCCTGGTGGTGTATGGCATGTACGATGTGGTTCCCATCTTCCGTCCTGAGTTGTGGGAGGTGCCGCCTTTCGAAGCCCGCATCGTTGACAAACCGGGTCTGGGGAAGGCGCTGGTGGCGCGCGGAACCGGCAATACCAAGGTCCCCTTCCGGGCCCTGCTGAACGCCATGGAATCGATCCTCTCGGTGCGCGGCGAATTGCCTATCAATGTCATGTGCGTGGTGGAAGGAGAAGAGGAACTGGCCAGTCGAAACATCGGAGTGGCGGTTGAAAAACATCGAGACAAATTGAAGACAGGAGATGCCTGTCTCGATCCCAAGTATCTCCAGAATGAGCAGGGTCTGATTGAGCTCACGCTGGGGGCCAAGGGGAATACCTACCTTCATCTGGAGTGTTCCAATGAGCGGCGCGGCATCGGCCCTTCCGGTGGATCGAGCAGCCGCTTTTCAGCCCTTTTCGGCAACCCTGCCTGGCGCCTGGTGGAAGCCTTGAGCACCATGGTCGATAACGACGGTCTGAACATCAAAATCGAAGGATACATGGATATGCACCGGCTGCTTCCGGAAGATCTGGAACTGATTGATGCCATGCTGGAGCGTTATGATCCTTCCGTGTTGTTGAGTGACGCCAAGGCCAGTAATTTTCTGCCGGGGCTCTCCAAGCGCGACATCCTGATTCGCTATATGCTGACTCCCAGCTTCAACATCAGTGGAATCCGCGGGGGGTTCGTCGACGAGGACGGCCGCGCTACCCGTTTGCCGGGCAAGGCCTTTGTGAAGATCGATTGCCGCACGGTGCCTGAACTGGATCATCGGCAGATCGTGCCTCTGGTGCGGGCCCATCTGGACAAGCACGGCTTTCAGGACATCGGAATTCGCGTCTTTGGATCCTATCCCTATTTCAAGACCTCCTACCGCAATCCGCAGGTACAGACGTTGATTCAAACTTACCGGAACTATGGTCATGAGCCGTTGCTGTTTCCCTTGCGTGCCTCCAGCGGACCCTATGGATACCACTTCACCGATCCTCCGTTGAGCCTGCCCTTCCTTTATGGCGGTCTGGGCCATGCAGGGCACTTTCACGCACCCAACGAATACGTGATCATTGAAGGGGAAGGGAATCTGGCCAGCCTGCCCGAAGTGGAAAAGTTTTATGTCGATCTGATCTACGACTTCGCCGCCGGTCCCGAGCGACCCGGAAAGAGCTGAGCCGGATTGACTGTGCTATCGTTCTCTGCGAGCCAGTAAATTGAAATGACGAGCATTCTCGGCGTATCGGCCTTTTACCATGATTCGGCAGCCGCTCTCGTAGTGGATGGCCAGATTGTGGCAGCTGCCCAGGAAGAACGATTCAGTCGCAAAAAGCACGACCCCGGTTTTCCTCTTCAGGCTATCGAGTACTGTCTGAAGGAGGCGGATCTCAGACCTGATCAGCTCGACTATGTCGGTTTTTACGAGAAACCACTTCTCAAGTTTGAACGGCTGCTGGAAACCTATCTGGCTTATGCTCCGACGGGCTTTCGATCCTTCCTGATGGCCATGCCATTGTGGTTAAAGCAAAAGCTCTATCTGAAGCGGGAGATCGACAGAGGGCTGCAGGGGGGGTATCAAAAACGATATATTTTCCCCGAACACCACGAGTCGCACGCTGCCAGCGCCTTTTTCCCCTCCCCTTTCGAGCAGGCCGCCATACTGACCCTGGATGGGGTCGGAGAGTGGGCCACGGCATCCTTTGGAACGGGCAGGGGGAACAGGATTCAGTTGAGCCACGAAATGCGTTTCCCCCACTCTCTGGGGTTGCTCTACTCCGCCTTCACCTACTACACCGGCTTCAGAGTCAACTCGGGAGAGTACAAGTTGATGGGACTGGCTCCTTATGGCGAGCCCAGGTATACAAAGTTGATTCTGGAGAAACTCATTGACCTGAAGGAGGACGGCTCCTTCCGATTGGATATGGCGTACTTCAATTATTGTCAGGGTCTGACCATGACCTCCAGAAAGTTTCACCGGCTCTTTGGAGGGACTCCACGCCAGCCCGAGTCTCCCCTCACGCAGCGGGACATGGATGTGGCGGCCTCCATACAGCAGGTCACGGAGGAGATCATGCTGCGCTGCGCCAACCATGTCCATTCCGTCACTGGAATGAAGAACCTGTGCCTGGCTGGCGGTGTGGCCCTGAATTGTGTCGGCAACGGACGCATCATCAGAGAAGGCCCCTTCGATCGGATCTGGATTCAGCCGGCTGCCGGGGATGCGGGCGGCGCACTGGGGGTGGCGCTCCTGATCTGGCACCAACTCCTGGATCAGCCGCGGACAGTCGATCCGGGTGACCATCAGTCCGGCTCATTGCTGGGGCCTCGTTTTGATGATCAGGATATAAAACGGTTTTTGGATGGGGTGGGAGCCGATTACCAGTGCTTCGAGAGTGATGACGAACTTTGCCAGCAGGTTGCCCAAGAGATCGCTGACGGTAAGGTGGTTGGATGGTTTCAGGGACGAATGGAATTTGGTCCCCGTGCTCTGGGCTGCCGCAGTATCCTGGGTGACGCCAGGAATGAAGAGATGCAATCTCTCATGAATCTAAAGATCAAGTTTCGAGAGTCCTTTCGACCGTTTGCTCCCTCGGTTCTGGAAGAGCGTTGCGAGGAGTTCTTCGAAACGAATGCACACGATAGCCCCTACATGCTCCTGGTATCTCCGGTCCAGTCCTCCAAGCGGACCCTGGTCAGTGACCAGGCAGACCGAGTCAAGGGCATCCAGGCACTGAGGATGAAACGCTCTGATGTGCCGGCCGTCACACACGTGGACTGTTCTGCCAGAGTGCAGACGGTGGACTCT
>JAUXKG010000161.1 GCA_030624355.1 Acidobacteriota bacterium | reverse complement strand
AGTTTGCGGTGGAGCGCCGCCTCAGTCATGATCTCACCCCAGTATCCCGCCTCATAGGCTCCCTGGACCTCCACAACCAACACATCCCCCGGCTGGGCGACGTAGATTGCTTGATGGAGCATGAGGTTGTCATGGGGAGCGGACCTCACTGGAAGGGCGGGTCCGCATACCCTGATCCCCGGCCCAATGGGTCTGATCGAGGAGGGAAGAGCCCCTCTGCGCCCCATCGCCTCATGCAGGGTGGCGGCTGACTGCAGAGCAGCCTGTCGGACCCATTTTTTGGCAGGACGCCAGTTCTTCCCCTCCCCATCGATCAAGACCGTTTTTTCTCCCCTTACTGGCCGCAGTTGGCCTCCAGCCCGTTGCTAGCGGGATTGCCGCTGCAGCGCGTGGTAGCCGTATTTTCTGCGGGCCTCGTCCAGACGCGCTCCGGCCAGGATTTCGGACCGAATCTTGGCCTCAGCTTCCTCCACCTGTGTGGCCAGCTTAAGGACCTGCTCCTCCTTCTCCTGCGGCACCACAAGAACACCGTCCTCGCTTCCCATGATCATGTCGCCGGGACGTATCTGGACATCTTTGATGGCGACAGGCACGTTCACTCCCTCGACCTGGACGCGATCCTTACCCGTGCGCATGAACCGACCGCAGCTGAAAATGGGGTAGTGTAGCTCCAGGCTCCGTGACACATCCCGGCACACCCCGTAGATCACCGTACCAGCGATCCCCTGCCGGTGGGCTACGGTAGTCAACAGATCGCCCCACACCGTGCAGTCGCTTCGGCCAGCATTATCCAGAACAATCACATCTCCTGCCGCAACATCGTCGACGTAGTCACCAACGGTTCCCTTCTCCGCACCAACAGGAATGTACTTGACGGTAAAGGCGCGTCCTACTATGCAGTAACCGTCAGTAAGAGGGGTAACACCCAGACAGGCCCCGGGCAGTCCTAGACGATCGAGAGCATCGGACACCACGGCTACCGAGAGACTCTTAAAGCTTTTGACTACCTGATCCATTCGGTTCCTCGTCTCTCAACATGCCCTCATAACCCTGCATGACTTCAACCACAGAGCGGCCGCCTCGGATCGCATTCGCCATCTTCTGCTCCCGCTGTGCAATGATCTCGGCCTGGCCCACTACCTCCGACCCTCTTGCGGCCGCCACAAAGACCACGCCGCTCCCATCCGCGATCACCAGGTCACCCGGTTGTACCGTCACTCCTGCGCACTGCACCTCACCGTTTACCTCATCCTGCATCACGCGGCCTCTGGCTGTGATGGGGACCACTCCGCGAGCGTAAATTGGGAACCCGGCCTCGCGGATTTCATCAATGTCGCGACACACCCCATCGATGACAACTGCACTCACCCCTTTAAGGCTGGCCGCTAACGAGAGAAGTCCACCCCAGCACGCAACATCGGGGCGACCCCCATTATCCACCACCAAGATCTCTCCCGGGCCAGCAAGCTCGATGGCCGAGGTCCCCAGATGCTCTTCAGGAGGGCTTGATCCCACCGGCTTGATCCTGACGGTCACCGCTTGGCCAACGGTCTTCGGACAGTCCCACAGGGGCCGGATTCCCAGCGTTGCCCCGCCCAGGCCCAAACCGTCCAGCGCGTCCGAAACCGCACAGGTGTCAAGCTTGGTTAGCCGAGCCAGAAGTTCATCTGTGGCAATCATCCGTGTGTTCCTCGTGCCAACACGCTGTGCTCTCTACCACGCCCCTTGCATTTCATAGACCACTTCCCCCCCACCATGGTCATGATCACCGGAATTTGCGATATCTCATCTTCAGGAACCGTCAGATAGTCTCGACCTAGAACCACCAGATAGGCCAGCTTTCCGACTTCAATGGTCCCCAGCTGTTTCTCATCACCCGTGTGATAGGAGGGCCAGTTGGTTGACATCCATAGAGCCTGCCGACGCGTGACCTTCTCCTGTTCCCCCCATACCCTTCCTTTGTCGTCCTTGCGCGTCACTGCTTTTTCCATCTTCCAAAGCGGTGTTCCACTGGGAGCTTGAAGCACATCAGCCTCCAGGGCGGGTGTCAAGCCTTGATCGATGTAGCACCTTGCCGTTATACAGTATTGTGTCCGCATAAGCGACCACTTCTGGTGGTAAGTTTCGTTGGGCTCTTGCCCAGCCCTGAGAGACAAACCCAACGTTGCTATCATAAAAGCGAACTGAAAGTGTTTCTTGTTCACTTTGATCTCTTTAACTGATGTGGACTGAGTTTTTAAGTGCCTGCTGGAAACTCCGTTTTTCCGCAGTTCCTCTTCATAGATTTGCCGGATCAGAGGGTCCTCATCCTGACTTTCAATCACTTCCGTTCCCTCCTCCCGGCCTCAGTTTTGAATTCACTGTGACTCCTCTCTGAGCGTTCGGAGTTGGCAAAGAGCTACTCTTGACCCGCCTTCTTCTCCAGAATACAATCCGGTCCTAAATGAATCTCCTAATCTCTAACGGAGCTGAAGCAATCGTCGTCTAATTCTAACTTGTCTGACCTTAAAGTGAAGAGGAAATGAGGCAAAAAAGTGAAGTTGTTTCAGGCATCCTACTGGTTTCTTGTATGGCAGGACCCCTAACGGTCTGTCCAGCTCAGGCGCCAGAGATGGTTACCGTCCCAGTTGAGATGGCTGCCTATCCGGACATGCCTGGGCCTCTGAATAGGTCCTGAAGGAGGACAAGATCGGGACGCTGGAAAAGGGTAAGCTGGCTGATTTTCTGGTGCTGAACAAGGATTTCTTTACGGTGCCGGAACTGGAACTTGCTTCTGTCTTCCCATTAATGACGGTCGTGGGTGGGAAGGTGGTCGTTCTTCGCCGCGAGTTCGGCGAGGAACTCAACCAAGAGCCAGTCGGTCCCCAGATTCGATTCGAAGCTGGGGCCGGAAGGAGACGCGAGTAAGTTGGGATTGAACAAGCTCCCACCCAAGTTAAAGGGGGGACTTGATCGGAAAGACGAGAACGGCAGAGTGTGGAATCTAATCAGGAGGTATCGGACATGAAAAGCCTATTTGCTGCGACCTTGACAGTGATTCTGTGCAGTCAGTGGGGAGCAGCCCAAAGTGCAGATCTGGCGGAGAAGCTGGGATATCCCCAGATGATCGTTCACAACGGCAAGATTGTAACGATGGATGACGCCTCTTTTCAGGCCCAAGTCGGGACTATCGTACAGGCCATGGCAATCCGGGACGGCAAAATTCTGGCAACCGGGAGTAACAACGAGATACGAGCCATGGCTGGGCAGCAAACACGAATGATTGACGTGAAGGGTCGAACCGTGCTGCCCGGCTTTATCTCGACCCACGAGCACCCTACGGATTGGGCCTTTCTCCACCCCCGGGCGATCACCCACGTCTTGCCCGACGACGAGTTCCTCATTCACCGATGGTTGCCCAACCTTCCGCTCCAGGAGCAGTGGGCGAAATTTGTGCCCACCATGAAGGAGGCCCTGGCCAAGGCCAAGCCGGGACAATGGATTCTCCTGGGTTTCAACCTTCATGGAGATAACACCGGAGAGAGGTCGGGGATGAACAGATCGCCGATACAGACTTCGGGAATCCAGGAGCCATTTGATTTTAAGAAGAACATAACGAAAAAGTTGCTGGATCAATTGGCTCCCAACAATCCGGTGAAGGTAAAAAGCGGGTCTAATCATTCCGTCATCAACCAGAAAGCTATTGAGGAGTCGCGCAAGGTTCATCCAACTCTTTCCGTCATTTCCGGAAATTCTGAGAACAGCACCCCAGCCTTCAGTCAATGGTTGGAGTCGGGCTACGGCTTCAACAGGCCCATCGAGCCCAATGTTATGTTCAGAGACAACCTGCCGGCGCTGGCGGAAATTCTGAAGGCGGAGATGGAGTTGTGGACTAGTTGGGGGATTACCACCTTCGGGTCCTCGCCCTATGCCTACCGCAACCTTCAGGCCTTCAACTACCTGGATCAGCAAGGGAAGATGCCGGGTCGCTTCGGCTGGGCCTATACAGGGCCTGACTGGAGCGAAGAGACACTGCGTTATCTGGGAAGCATCCTGGGAAATGGCACGGACCATCTGTGGCTAATCGGGGCCTGGGGGAGAGCCGGCGGCAGCTGTATGAGCATCCCCAGCCAGGAGGGAGCAGCCGCTGGCGACAGGTCGGAATGCTTTACCGTTTTCCACCCTGGAGGGAAGTTTCGAGAAAGAACCGAGCTGGTGATCAAAAGCGGTTTGCGAATTGCGACGATGTATAGCTCCGGGGACAAGGATATTGACTATCTCATGGATGCCATCGAGGAAGCCAGCAAGGCGGGCGGTTTCTCCTTGGAGGAAATCCGCGCCAAGCGTCATACTTTTGATGGCGGTAGAGGCGCCCCGCGCCCAGAACAGATTTCCCGCATGAAACGCTTGGGCATGATGGCGACCCTGTACAATAAGTATCTCGATAGCGGCCCTCGGCAGATGGCCGAGAGGTACGGAATCGAATACGCCAACTGGGTGGTGCCGCGGATGAGCTTGACCCGAGCCGGAGTCATGACCAGCAACTCGATTGACCTGCCTTTACCCGGAGAGGTCTTTCGCCTGTTTCTGAAAGGAATGAATCGGTACGACGAGGTGGCAAAGAAAGTCTATGGGCCCCGCGAGAGAACAGATCGCATTATCCAGTTGAAGGCCTGGACGCGCTGGGGAGCCTATTACATGCTGCGGGAGAACCTGTTGGGCACCCTGGAGCCGGGAAAGTTTGCGGACTTCATTGTGCTCGACAAGGACCTGATGACCATCCCCGATGATCAGATTCCAACCGTTCGTGTGTTGATGACGGCCGTGGGCGGGAAAATCGTCCACTTGACCGTTCCCCTGGCTAACCAGGTTGGGATGCAACCCATCGGCCCGACCACCTGGACAGAAAAGATTCCTCCCGGTTGGTAGCACCGGTAAGGCCTACTCGAAGGAGGTGCCGATGGCCATGTGAAAGGGAGTACTTAGTGCGAGCTGACCGCACGGTAGGCCGCTTCGATATTAGTGGGGAACCGCTCCCTGGCAACCCAATCGTCGTACTCAGGCATCCGCAGCTCTTGCTTGATCTGTTCGAGTGACTTTCCCTCACCCACCATTTTCCCCACTCTCTCTAGGAGCAAGGCATAATAGCGCTCCATTTCATCAAATATCTGGGTTGTTCCGGGAGAGCCATGACCGGGAACCACGATTTCAGGATTCAAAGCTTTCATCATCTTGATAGCAGCTAGGATGTCCGGAATCGTGACGAAGGGACGGATATTCGGAAAGCGTTTGACGCCAACCGTGGCCGCAGAGAAAACTACCCGCTCCTGGGGGAGCCAGATTGCCGTGTCCGCCTCGCTATGAACGTTCTTCAAATGTAGAAGCTCGATTACCTTCTCTCCCAGGTGAAGAGTCATCTTTTCTCTATACTCGATGTGCGGCGTGATGAGCCGGTAGCCCTCAAAGGCCTTGCGCATCTCGGGAGACTCGGCCATGCGTTCTTGATTGCGCTCCGGATTGTAAGCCTGTCTCATCGACTCTGTTGCACCCTCGTGGGCGATGATGCTGGCGGGCGGAGAAAAGACAAAATGTCCGATAGTATGATCGACATGAGGCTCGGTATTGATCAGAAAGCGGATGGGCAGGGATGTGAGCTTTTGGACCACGCTTAAAATGTTATGGGAATCTGGCGGCCTGCGGCCGCTGTCGATCAGCACGACTCCTTCCTGGGTGAGGATGATGCCACAATTGGAATCTGTTTCCCTGGCCGCATAGATATAGATCCCCTCTTTAATTTTCCGAACATGCGGGCCCAGGTCCTGAGCCAAAAGCGAGGCGGCAAAAAACCACACAGGAACGATTGCTACCAAGATCCTAGTCACTCTTCTCATAACTTCCTCCCATTCTCGAGAATCTCCCCATCTGTAAATCACAGCGCTCCTCACCAAGCATCTATTCCAGCTTGAATAAGCGGTCGGTATTTTTGTATAAAATCAGCTCGCGCTGGGCTGGGCTGGTGTTGGAAAGAGCCACTGCGTTCAAGTTCCTCCAATGCATCTTGCCATCGCGCTGTTGAAAGACCACGCCAGGACGGTAGAGGCTGTCAAAGCCACTAAAGTCCGAGCCAAAAAGCACTCTTTCAGCTCCCAAATTCTTCACGGCCGCATCGATGATTTGCACCGGAGCTCCCCCTATTTCCAGATACACATTCGGATAACTAGCGGCAACCACAATTGCTTGCCATCCGCCCCCGAAAGCAAAACCCTTTCCACCTCCATCCCCTATGATGTGATTGACCCTGGGAAAGGCGGAGGCAAATTTCGCAACAGCCTTT
>JAUXKG010000346.1 GCA_030624355.1 Acidobacteriota bacterium | reverse complement strand
TGCATCGTGGCTTTCTCCTTAGCCGTCCAAACAAAAGATCAGGTTTGACCCCACTCTAAACCGAAAAATGATCCTGTACGATCCGGCGCCAGGCGAAAGCCGCCACCGTAGCAACGGGAATACAGGCCCAGCTGGAGCCACTTCGTGGGATGACACTCCCGTCGCAAACGAACAAACCCTCGATATCGTGGGATTCAAAGCGGGGATTGACCACCGAGTCTTTCGAGTTCGCACCGGCACGGCAGGACCCCATGCCGTGCCCGGCACCCAGGAAGGTGCGTACCCGTTCACCAATGTCACCCCCCGTGGTGATCTTCTTGAGGCCCATTCTCTCTAGAAGCTTTATGCAGATTGCCTCGCCCTCCTTGAAACGCTTGATCATTCGAGGATCGCTTGTATAGTCGAAGACCGATCCGTCCGGCCCCACCCGGCCACGAGAGTTCTTCGGGCAGGTCTGGAGCAGCATCACACCGGACATGCGCGTGCAAGCCGTCCGCATAAATTCTTTGTGCTCGTGACCAAATTCGGGAGCCCATCCACTGAGTGCGGCCAACTGCGGGAAAACGATACTGTTGGAACTGGCGGAAGTGATCATCAAGTTGAAATCCCCATCGGGGTCTCCATACTCGAAAAAGTAATCTCCACTGTTGGTCCCCCGGCCTGCTTCCATGAGAGGTTTGTCGGAAAAACCGCCTACACCTTATTCCTGACGGGACAGATCGGGGGAAGGTTCCACGGACAAATGGACAAGGAAATTGAGATCCAGTTTGGCTACCTCTCCACTGAGGAAAAACACGAAATAATTGAGGCGGTTGGTGAGAAGATTGAGAAGTTTCGTAAGGCTGAAGGGGGTGCTGAATGACGAAGCAAATCACCGTCCCAATCCCTCTTGAACAGTTGGACGAAATTCACGAGATATGGAAACAGTTCGCTTCCGTACTCGACATCTCAGAAAGCGATTCGGGGTCTGCGACCATGTCGATACTTCTACAGCCCCTTGCGAGTCGAATGAGTGACGTTGTCGTTGAGGAGTGGGAGAGTTTGATGGAAAAGGCCATGAGAGAAAGGCGCGAAGGCGTTTAACCCGGTTTCGGAGAACACACACCCCTGGCCGTCTTCGGGCGGTCAGGGGGTCTGTCGCCTTAGCTGATGATGTAGATGATGTGAAGGCGGCCTTTCTGAGCCTTTTCGATTCGATCAACGCTTGGGATTCCCACGCTCTGGTCCAACACTACAGTGCGGACTACAGCGACTTTGGCCGTGGGGGTGGACTCCTGAACAGAACCACCTCCCTTGAAGAGCGAAGGAAGGTTAGACAAGCCGTCTTCGATAATGCCAGGCTGAACCTCCAGCCCCGGAATGTGGAAGTGAAGGTCTATGGTAATGCGGCTGTCGTTACAGCTTACCTGGTAGGGAGAGCCAACCCACCAAATAGTGAACCCACACAATGGACAGATCGCCGTACAGGAGTGTGGGTTAAGCAGGGAGGCACATGGAGAGAGGTTCACATGCACCACAGTCTCCTATTAGGCTCCCACAGTAAAAAAGCCCTTCTGCTCTTATTCATTGCCTTCAGCTCCCTCACGGCGTAACATCTAGGGCAAAATGTCTACAGCTGGGGGTTCATATCAGGGTGGCTTCGTGATACGGTTGGTAGCGCGGAACAAGTTCAATAGTAAACGCTAGATTGAGAACCCCCCCTGAGGAGAACGATGCAGGATCAGAACCAAGGAATAGAATATGATCTGATTGTTGTGGGTGCAGGGACCGCCGGCTCCATCATTGCCGCCCATCTGGCCGAAGATGGAGTGCGTGCCAGAGATGGAGAACCGCTTAGGATTGCCATGATTGAGGCAGGACCTTATCTGAGGGGAAAACTGAGACCGGGATACGGGGTCCAGAGCCGCCGAGCCAGGTTCAGCAATGTCTCTCACCAAGAGGGCTACCGTTGGACATGGCCCTGGCCCGAGTCCTGCAAAATGGTAGGTGGAAGCAGCATGCACTGGGGCAACAATGGCTACGTTCCCCAGGAGATGGACTATCTTCACTGGATGGATGAAAGCGGGGTGGATTGGAGTCAGGATAAATTCAAAGACGCCGTACAGGAAATCGTTGACGAGTTTAACCTCGGTGATGTTCCTGCAGAAGTCCATACCCCAGGCAATCGCCTATTCCGGGAGACAGTCGAGTCCATGGGATGGGAAACTCGTTTCGTGCCGACCGGCCGCAAGAATTGTATTTATTGTGGCTTGTGCGGTGCGAATTTCTGTCGATTCGATGCCAGACCCAATGTCCTGGGTTACGTGTCGAGGGCCGAGCAAAAAGGCGTTGAGCTTGTTCCCGACGCGGAAGTGGATAGGGTGATCATCGAAAAAAAAGGCGAAAAAGGTGTTGTGCGTGGAGTGGTATTCAAGCAAGAGGACGGTACGGTTCGTGAGCTAAGGGCGGAGAAAGTCCTGGTGTCCTGCGGAGCTCACGGCACTCCCATCTTGCTGGGTCGTTCCGGTTATGGGCCCAGGGAACAGCTAGGCGACAAGACTCTGGTTCATAACCCCAACGTGGGAAATAACCTGGAGATGCAACCCGGCAATGACGTCTGGGCCGAATATGATGTGGACTTGAAAAGCGAGCGGGGAGCGGGCAACTACGGTCACTACTTTTATCCCGACTTTCCCGCCGATGGCCACAATGTAGTTTCGATTCGAGACACCATCATGAGTTTTCCGACCTATCCACGATTTGCTGCCTTGACGAGTTTTGCACCTCCTTTTGGCCAGTCTCACAAGGAGTACATGCGCACGGCCATTCGACGTGTCGGCGGTATTCGCTCCAGTATCATGACTCCGCTGGTCAAAGGAAGTGTCGACGTCATCACTGGAGCGACAAACTACCCCTATTCGGATCCTAAGAACGTCGAGAGGCTGAACTGGTCGGCGGAGATCATGAGGGAGATCCACCGGAAGATGGGAGCCAAGAAGATTGAAGAAGTTGGCAATTCCGCTTCTTTCCTCGGAGGCCATCCGACAGGAACCTGTCGGGCCGGATCGGACCCCAAGGAATCGGTGGTGAATCCACACTTTGAATCGCACGATGTGGAGAACTTGCTGATTTGTGATGGAAGTGTGATCCCGAATGCCTGTCTGGCCCACAAGTGCATCCCAGTCTGCACAATCGCTGCATTTGCGGCCCGCAGGATCATTGCCGACCACTACACGAGAGCATAGAGAAAAAAGAGATGTCCAAGAAAGACAAAGTTTCACGGAGAAAATTCATCAAGCACGGCAGCGTGAGCACGATTGCCGTGGCTGTATCCAAGATGAGTCCTGCCCGCGGCCAAGGGGCACGAGATCTCCCGTCCGGCTATGATCGTGCCCTGCTCATCTCCAAATTGGGAGATACCCTCATTCCCTCCAGTCCCGGCGATCCGGGTTACAAGACCCTGGAGCCGTATAACATCACAGCCGAGATCATGAAGGGCGTAGAACCGATTTCGGACGAAAATCTGCTCTTGTTCAACAATGAAAGTGCCGCACACTTTGGAGGCAAGAAATTTGTTGAACTTTCGGAAGCCGAAAGGGCAGATTATCTGAAGATGATCGTTGATGGGGTCAATATTGCCGATGCCCAGGTGCTTGAGAAGCTGCAAAGTGTTTATCGTCTGGTGCGTATCCGCGTCTTTACGGTCTTTTACGAGAATTATCCCCAGCACATCATCATGCGTGATAAGGATGGTGTGCCGATACTTCCGCCCGGCGATGAGCATCAAATCATGAACCCCAATCGACCGGATTTGGTTACCGGCTGGGACATTGCCGGTTGGCGAGGG
>JAUXKG010000250.1 GCA_030624355.1 Acidobacteriota bacterium | reverse complement strand
GTCATCGCGGCGCCTCCGGCACTTCGTCACGACAACCTATGCATTTTCCGGACTACTGTTTAGTCATGCGGGGAGAGAGGGTTTTGAAAAGGGGAGAAGGTCCATTCTCCCAAGCCTACGATGCTCCGTCTGCCGGTTGGCGAACCTCAGAATCCCGGATGGGAGCATTAAACTGCTGCAAGAGCTGATTTTGGGACCAATCCTCCCTCCGGCCAGCGGTTGACAAGGGTGGAATGTGGCCATTATGATTTCACCACTTTGAGTTAGGTTGCAATCCGGGATCCAAAGTATGTTCCAGCGGGGAGAGTTCGAAATTTCATTCTGTAGCCAGTACGGTTATCTGGACTTGGTACAGGAAATCGCTGACAGGGTCAGCCGAATGGTGGGACTGGACGAGGAGGCCTGCTACCGGGTCGGGTTGTCCATCCGGGAGTCAGTGACTAACGCTATTCAGCACGGAAACAAGCTGGATGACAGGAAAAAAGTGGGGATCCGTTTCGAGATAACCCCCGATCGCCTTATTGTGTGTGTTCAGGATCAAGGTCAGGGATTCGATGAGTCGATGGTTCCCAATCCGTTGGATGCGGAGAACCTGTTGAAGCCTGGCGGACGAGGGGTTTTTTACGTTCGCTCGTTCATGGATAATGTCTGCTACAGGACTCTTCCCGAAGGCGGTATGGAAATACGGATGGAGAAAATATTGAACTGTAAAAATGAAGGAGAGGACAATGAAGATTGAGAGCAGAGCAGTGAGCGGTGTAACTATTCTGGACATTCACGGCAAGGTGACCCTTGGTGAAGGCAGCGCCGCAATCCGTGGAAAAGTGGCTGAATTGCTAAATGAAGGCAACAAGAATATTCTTCTTAATCTGGGAGATGTGAGTTACGTGGACAGTTCCGGTATCGGTGAGCTGGTGAGTTCTTTCACCACTGTTTCGAACCAGGGAGGCCAGTTGAAGCTGCTCAATTTGACCAAAAAATTGGAAGAATTGCTGGCTATTACCAAGCTTCTGACTGTTTTTGATTCCTACGATGATGAACAGAAGGCTGTCGAAAGCTTTTCCTAACCCGGACTACGCATAATCCGACCTAGAAAACATACCTGCTTCCGAAGGGTTCTCTGGCCTGGAAAGCAAATCGATTGCGAAACACTTGCAGGCCGGAGAACGGTTATTCCCGTTCTGCAGATGTGGCCGATCACCAAATCATGGGCGATTCTGTAGGGGCCTTACTGTCTGAAACTACGAATCCTAGGTTGTTGTGATCAAATTCGATGGCCGCGGCCTTGGTATCGTGCTGGATTTATAGTATTTAGTAGTCTGTGTCCAGAGAAACTCTTTACGTTATCGACGGTGATCAAAAGGTCCCCTTCCTGCGTGGGATGATCACGCACTCTCTGATTGAGCGAGGGCTCAGCTTTCAACAGGCTTACCAGACGGCCAGTCTGGTCCGCGATCAGATTCGAAGGACAAGGGTTATTACGAAGGTCGACCTGTCCAGCCTGATCCAGACCATGGTTCATGATCAGTTTGGAGAGGAATATCTAACCAAGTTGAATCCCCCTCGCGCTGCCATACAGGGGATTCTTGTGAAGGATCGAGGCTCGGAAGTCCCGTTTAGTAAAGGGATTCTTTCTCAGTCACTGCAGGCTTCCGGTATTGAACCTTCGATCTCCTATGATATCTCCCAAGAGATCGAGGAGTTTCTGCTGGAGAAAAACCAGGGAGAGATCAAGCGCGGGGAGCTGCGCCGGCTCATTTATGAAACGATTCTTCAACACCACGATGCAGAATTTGCCGAACGATACCTGTTGTGGAGATGTTTCAAGTCTCCCGACAAGCCCGTGATAATTTTATTTGGCGGAGCCACTGGAACAGGCAAGAGTTCGGTAGCGGGAGAAGTGGCTCATCGGCTGGGAATCCAGAAACTTCTCTCTACGGACACTGTTCGCCAGATGATGCGAATGATGTTCTCCAAAGATTTACTGCCTGCAATTCACTCCTCCTCCTATGAAGCCTGGAAAGATCGAGTCGGACCGAAGGAAGAGCGGTCTCTGGCAGTCATTGAAGCCTTTCAAGCACAGACGATTCCTGTTTTGGTCGGAGTCAGGGCCATGGTGGAGAGGACGATTCAGGAGAACATGAGCCTGGTGATTGATGGAATTCATCTGGTCCCCGGTTTGATGGAGCTGGAACAATTTGAAGAGCAGGCTTACATCGTTCCTATAGTGGTGTCGACATTGAACCAGGCCAACTATCTGGAGCGCTTTCCTGATCGGCAGCGAAAAGCAGCCGATCGCAGCGCGGAAAGATACCGGGACAACTTTGAGAACATTCTGAAGATCCAGGGGTATATTCTGGAGATGGCGGAAGTGCACGACACCCAGATTGTTGAAAATGACAGTTTCGACGAAACGGTTTCTTCCATTCTGACGGTGATCTCCAATAGATTGAAAGAGAAACTGAAAATTGGCAGTGACGACCTCATCTCGCGAGCCTTGTAAGTGCCTGCTGGTCATTCAGGATGGAATAGGCGACCGTCCCTTGGAAGCCCTTGGGGGGATGACCCCACTGGAAGCGGCTTCGACTCCTCACATGGATACCCTGATTCGGCAGGGAAGTGCCGGTTCGATCGATATTATTGCCCCCGGCGTCACGGTGGGAACCGACATAGGCCATCTGGCCCTTTTTGGTCAGGACGTTGGCGACAATCGCTCTCGCCGGGGCCCTTTGGAGGCGGCTGGCTTGGGAATGATTCTGGGGCCGGATGAGGTGGCCCTCAGATGCAATTTTGCAACAGTCGATGATGATCTTCAGATTCTTGATCGTCGCTCCGGTAGGATTCGACAAGGTACTGACGAGTTGGCAGAGACCGTGAATCAGATGCGAATTGCCGACGATGTTGAGCTGGTTTTTCGAGCAGCTACTGAACATCGGGCCGTACTCATTTTGCGGGGAGAGGATCTTTCAGAGCAGATTTCGGACTCCGATCCCGGCAGTCTGGACGGAGCTGGGAAAGTTCTGGAGGTGGTCCCTCAGACCGATCACTTCAGTGCGAAGAGAACCGCACAGTTGGTCAACAAGTTTGTTCGGGAGTCCCATCGGTTGTTGAAAGAACACCCTCTCAATCGTCGGCGACTGGACAAGGGTGAGCTTCCTGCCAATGTTGTGTTGACCCGGGGTGCCGGCAGCTGTCGAACGTTTGATCAACTGGCAGACAAATGGGGACGCCGGGTCGGGTGTGTAAGTGGGGAGTGTACCGTTCTGGGAATCGCCAGGTTGTCGGGAGCCGATACCATCGTGACCAGCGAGATGACCGCCAATCTGGACACGAATCTGATGCACAAAGGGGAAAAGGCGATTGAGGCCTTGCGCGATCACGACCTGGTGTATCTTCATCTCAAGGGCTGCGATGTGGCTGGGCATGATCGTCAGCCGGAGCGCAAAAAATGGTTTGTGGAGCAAACCGACCTGATGGTTGGAGAGGTCCTTCGAGAACTCGCCGGTTGGAAGAATCTTCATTTCGCGTTTGCCGGAGATCACTCTACTCCCTGTGAGTTGGGTGAGCACAGTAGTGATCCCGTGCCCGTGTTTCTTTCAGGTGAGAACATTCCGGTTGATGAGGTGTCTACCTATGGGGAACGCAGGTGCGCTCAGGGAGCCTTGGGCCGGATTCGCTGTCAGCAGTTTTTGACTAGAATTCTTGACTGTCTTGGGGTTTAGGTCTCCGGGTTATCCAGTTTCATGGCTACAGAAGCTTCTGTGAAGGATCAAAGGAGCAGAGGACTGGGAGGAGTGATGCTGCTCCTCTTGTTGCTTTACTGCTTCTTTCTCAGCCTGGACATGATAGGGCTGGCCTTCAAACTGTTTGGTAGGGAATTTGCCCAAACACTGATTGAAACAACCACCAATCCCTTCGTAGGACTTTTCATCGGACTGCTGGCTACCTCTCTGGTTCAGAGCTCCTCGACGACCACCTCGATGACGGTAGGGATGGTTGCCGCAGGCGCGCTGACGATAGAAGGCGCGATTCCCATCATCATGGGAGCGAACATCGGTACCACGGTGACGAACACTCTGGTTTCTTTGGCTCATGTCACGCGCCCGCAAGAGTTCCGGCGGGCCTTCTCCGGTGCTACTGTCCACGATTTTTTCAACTGGCTGGCTGTGTTGATTTTAGTGCCTCTGGAGATCAAGACCGGGTATTTGGCCAGCAGTGCAAGAGTTTTGGAAAGGCTGGTGGAGGGGATCGGGGGCATAAAACTGCTGAATCCGGTGAAAGTAATTGTGCGACCCGTGTCTGAAGGGCTGAGCTCTCTTTTGGGAGAATCGGGAACACTGACGCTGCTGGCTGGACTCGTTTTCCTGTTTCTGGCGCTCAGATATCTGGTAAAGTTATTAGAAGTCTTGCTTTCTTCCAAGGCCGAGAGGATTCTTCATCGGACACTATTTGGCTCGGCGGTGTCCGCCATTTTGGCAGGAGCGGCCATTACAGTCATGGTACAGAGCAGTTCCATCACAACGTCGGTGATTGTCCCCCTGATGGGTGCTGGTGTGGTAACTCTGGAACAGGCTTTTCCGTTCGTTATTGGAGCGAATATCGGGACCACCGTCACTGCCATCCTGGCGGCGCTGGTGACAGGTAGTGCGGCGGCTGTCAGTGTGGCCTTTGCGCACCTAATCTTCAATCTGACCGGAGCCGTAGTCATCTATGGCATCCCGCCCATCAGGGCTCTGCCACTGGCGATGGCACGCTGGATCGGCAACGTTGCCATCCGGAATCGCTTTCTC
>JAUXKG010000060.1 GCA_030624355.1 Acidobacteriota bacterium | reverse complement strand
CCGACTTCGGTTGGTCATTTTTCTACAACCGTCCAGTTTCGGAAATCATCTGGGATTTTCTCCCCAACACGCTGGTCTTGGGTCTGTCTTCTCTGGTCCTGGCATATAGCGTAGGAATTCTGGGAGGCGCGCTTCTGGCCTGGAAACGAGGAACCCGGCTGGCTGACTGGGGCATCCTGGTGCCGCTGGTTTTTCGCTCGGCTCCCGTGTTTTGGACGGGCATGTTGGCGTTGATGTTCCTATCCTATCGCTGGGGTCTGTTTCCCCACAGTGGGTTGCGAAGCCCCGGATATCAAGCGCTGGGACTGCTGGACAAATTTGTGAGCCTCGACTTTCTTCACCACCTGGCCTTACCGGCCATCATCTCTGCACTCTATCTCATGGGCTTGCCCATGCTGCTGACCCGCACCAGCATGCTGGATGTTTTTGGTGAGGACTTTGTCGAGTTGGCGCGGGCGCGCGGTTTCTCCGAGTCCAGGGTGATGCTGGTCCATGTGCTGCGCAATGCCCTGCTGCCGGTCATAACAGCTTCTGCGGTCGCTATTGGGTTGATGGTAGGTGGGAATATTGTGATTGAGTTTGTGTTCTCCTGGCCGGGAATTGGTCGCCAGATCGTGCTGGCCACTCAAAACAGGGATTTTCCGATGGCACAGGGGATCTTTTTGGTGATGGCCTCCACCATGATGATCGCCAACACCCTGGCCGACATAGTCTATGCCTATCTAGACCCTCGAGTGGTGTACAAGTGAGGCTGAGACAAGCAACGGATGTGGATTTGAGGCTGCCAAGATGATGCAAACCAAGTGGGCTCGATGGATGTCGCTGCTGTCTGCCAAGCAGCTCTTGGGGTTGGCGATTCTCGTTCTTTACCTTCTGATCGCGCTGATGGCGCCGATTCTCATGACCCATGACCCCTGGGAAATCAATCGGACCGAACGAGGCCTGGTCGCCAGGCTGCAACCTCCCTCGTCCCAGCATTTCCTGGGGACCACCCATATGGGCCGAGATGTATTTTCTCCACTGGTGATCGGGACCAGAGCCACTTTGCTGGTGGGAATTGTCGCCGCCTTTTGCGTTACCCTGATCGGAACCAACGTGGGGTTGATCAGCGGATATTTCGGGGGCTGGGTTGACGAAGTGATAATGCGGGTGGTGGATATTGCCTATTCTATTCCCTTCGTACCCTTCATTATTATTCTGGTCACACTGCTGGAGCCCTCCCTGTGGAATATCATCCTGGGGATCGTGTTGCTTTTCTGGCGTTCCCCGACTCGTGTCATCCGCTCCCAGGTGCTTACCCTCAAGACCCGGCCATTCGTCAAGGCGGCCAGAGTGGCCGGGGCCGGCGACCTGCGAATCATTTACACCCAGATTGCTCCTAACATTCTCCCGTTGGCCTTCCTCTACATGACGATCAGTGTGGGATGGGCGGTGGTGACCGAGACCAGTGTCAGCTTCCTGGGACTGGGAGACCCACTGGTCATCAGTTGGGGACAGATGCTTAATTTGGCTTTTCTGTCGGGAGCTGTTCGGCATGCCTGGTGGTGGATTGTGCCTCCCGGGATTTCCATCATCCTGATCGTTGTGGCTATGTTCATGATCGGTGAAGCCTCTGAGGAGTATGCCAATCCCAGGCTGAAATCACGATGAGTGCAGAGGTGCTGCTGGAAATTTCGAACCTGTCCGTTTCCTATGGCACCTCACGAGGTCGGGTAGCTGCACTATCCGATCTTTCCATGGCCATCCCGTCCGGTTCAGCAGTGGGTGTGGTGGGAGAGTCCGGCTGCGGCAAGACAACCCTGGCCAAGGCCCTGTTGCACCTGTTGCCCCCCAACGGGCGTCTCGATCAGGGGCAGGTTTTCTTTCAGGGAAAGGAGCTGACCGGCCTTTCTGAGGCTGAAATGCGTGAAGTCCGCTGGCGAGAGATCGCCATGGTCCCACAGAGTGCCATGAATTCCTTGAATCCGGTGTATCGGGTCGGAGACCAGCTGGTGGAGACCATGATGGTTCGAGAGGGAACTAAGCGAAAAAGAGCCTGGCAGCGAGCCGCCCAATTGTTCGAAATGGTCGGAATTGAAGTCAGCCGGCTGCGGGACTTTCCCCATCAGTTCAGCGGTGGGATGAAGCAGCGGGCCACCATCGCACTGGCCATGTCCCTCTCCCCTAGACTCATCATCGCTGACGAACCCACCACAGCCCTGGACGTCCTGGTGGAAGCCCGTATCCTGGAGCTTTTGCGGGGCCTCAAGGAGGAACTGGGCTTGACTCTGATCTACATCACCCATGACCTGTCGGTGGTCGCCCGAACCTGTGACCTGTTGGCGGTCATGTATGCAGGTGAACTGGTGGAGTTCGGACCGACCCAACGAGTCTTACGTGAGCCCTTTCATCCGTACACCATGGGTTTGGTGGGAGCGGTTCCCCGAACCACCGCACTGGAGTGGGAACCGGTGTCGATACCTGGAGCACCACCGGAACTGCTGGTGGTGCCTGAGGCCTGTCGTTTTGTCGAACGATGTCCTTTTGCAGCAAACCGGTGTGTCAGGGAGCCTACTCGGCTGCTCTCTTGCGCAGAGTCCCACCAGGTGGCCTGCCACTATGCAGATCGAGCTGACGAGATGAGGCAGGAGGCTCTATCGCCAGAGATCTGGGAAAGATCCCTGGCCGGTAGGGCGGAAGTGACATGAGTCCAGAAACTCCAGTTTTTGAGGTCAAGAAACTCAGCAAGGTGTTCTATGCCAGGACTGGTTTACCCTGGCGCGCCCCCGCAGTGACGGCCACCGCTCTGGACCAGGTCACGCTGCTTGTGAACAGTGGAGAGATCTTGGGCCTGGCAGGTGAGAGCGGATCGGGCAAGAGCACCCTGGCCGAGATTCTGGCTCAACTGCAGTCACCAACCCAGGGAGAAGTGCTCTATCGGGGCAAGAGTCTCTCGACCATGAGCCATCAAGATAGAGTTGATTTCCGTCGTCAGGTTCAGATGATTTTTCAAGATCCCTACGAGAGTCTGAATCCTCGCCATACCGTTCTTCGAACGGTCTCTGAAGGCCTGATCAACTCCGGGATTCGTTCTCGCCCCGAGATAGTTTCGCGGGTGGAGGAAGCACTGGAGCAGGCCGGCTTGCGGCCCGCTTCTACTTTCCTGGACACCTATCCCCATCAACTCAGCGGGGGGCAGCGCCAGCGGGTGTCCATCGCTCGGGCCATTGTGTTGAAGCCGGCCGTGCTGATTGCCGATGAGCCGGTTTCGATGCTGGATGTGTCTTTACGTGCCGCAATTTTGAAGCTTCTGCGGGGCTTGCGAGACAAGATGGGTTTGACTATCCTCTACATCTCCCACGATTTGAGTACCATGAGCTATCTAGGTGATCGAGTCGCAGTTCTGTACCGCGGCCAACTGAAGGAACTTGGTCCGACCCGTCAAGTTTTTGCTTCCCCACAGGATGCCTATACCAGGAAACTGCTGGCGGCCGTGCCGTCGCTGTTCTGAAGGGGCCTGTCGATGGAGATCGGTGTCAAGCTTCCCGACTGTGTCAAATGGCGACCTGTCAATCGATAGACGGGCCGGCTGTCGCTAGCCCCTCGATGAAATAAATCAAACCGGATTTGTACCAGAGATCTTTTCTCAGCCGACGGGACGGGTGGTCAACAAAGCCTGTATGATTAGAGAGATGTTCGTACGTTTTTGTCTCTTTTGGCTCCTCGTCCAAATTTCTCTCCTGGCCCAATCCGGGCAGGCAGGTCTGGTCCGCGTTACACAGGTCCGCTCTCATCGGATCAGGCAATCGACTGAACTGCCCGGCATTGTGGAGTCACGTCTGGTCAGCACGGTGGCTGGCGAGGTGGCCGGTCTGGTGGAGGATTTCCCTGTTCGCGAAGGTCAGGTTGTTCGGGTCGGGGACGTACTGGCCCAGCTTCGCCGGGTGAATCTGGAACTGCGCCTGCGTGCTTCAGAGGCCCAGCTTCGCGAAGATAAGGCTCGTGAAAAACTTGCCGAACGCACTCTGACACGAGCCCGGGACCTGTTTGAACGTGGAGTGTTCAGCCAGCAGCAGCTGGACGAAGCACTTTTTGAATTCGATGCCTGGAGGGGTCGAATAGAACGGCTCAGGGCGGTCATGGAACAACTCAAGGATGATATCGAGCGGACCACGATCCGAGCCCCTTTCCACGGAGTGGTCGTGCAGGAGAGCACCCAGTTGGGGGAATGGCTGGAGGAAGGGGGGCCGGTCGTAGAACTGTTGTCTCTGGAACATCTTGAGGTGGCGGTGGAGTTGCCGGAGCGCTACTTTGGTGCGGTCAGGCCTCAAACCACAGCTCGAGTATACTTTGATGCCCTTTCTGGTCTAGAGCTTGAAGGCGTAGTCCGAACCATCATCCCGCGAGCCGATCCCCAGGCCCATACCTTTCCTCTCAAGCTGAGTCTAGAGGCAAAAGAGGGTCAAATTGGAGTCGGCATGCTGGCTCGAGTCGTACTTCCCGTGGGCCAGATTCATGTGAGTCGTGTGGTTCCCAAGGATGCCGTGGTGACACAAGGTCAGCAGCAGTATGTGTACCTGTTGACTGACGATGGTTCGGTCCGCCAAACCCCGGTTCACACCGGTATCGGGGTCGGGCGCTGGGTGGAAGTTGAAGGGGCAATTCAGAGCGGACAGAAAGTCGTCATCCAGGGAAATGAACGCCTACGTGATGGCCAGACGGTCAGCGCGGAGATCCAGGAGTATCCTTTCCCGTGAGGATCATCGAAGGATCAATCCGTTATCCGGTGACCACCGCGGTGGGTGTGCTCCTGCTGATCCTGTTCGGCGGACTGGCCCTGGTGCGTATTCCTGTCCAGTTGACACCTGACGTCGAAGAACCCCAGATCTCGGTGAACACCTCTTGGCCCGGGGCCAGTCCTCAGGAGGTCGAGCGAGAAATTGTGGACGAGCAGGAAGAGCAGCTCAAGTCGCTGGAGGGTTTGAACAAGATGGAGAGTTCCAGCAGCGATAGCCGGGGCACCGTGATCCTGACCTTCGCTGTGGGAACTGATATAGACACCGCCCTGTTGCGGGTGGCCAATCGGCTCGAGCAGGTTCCTTCCTACCCGACCGATACCGACAAGCCGGTCATCACTACCGGGGGTATCAATGAAAACGCCATGACGTGGTTCGTTCTTCATCCCGATGGAGAGAACGGATTCTCGGGAAACATCGGCACCCTCCGTGACTTTGTGGAGGATTTCATTGAACCGGAGTTCGAGCGCGTTTCCGGAGTGGCCAACTCCAATATTTTCGGAGGACAGCAGCGGGAAATGCATGTGATAGTGGACCCAGCGGAGCTGGCGGCCCGGCGGGTGACGGTTTCAGCACTGGGAGCCGCGCTGGAGCGAGAAAACCGAAACTTCAGCGGGGGCGATTTCCAGGAGGGCAAGCGTCGTTACATTGTGCGGACAGTGGGTGAATACCGTTCACCTGAGGATATTGAGAACATCGTAGTTGCGGTGCGCAACGGAGTTCCGGTCTATCTGAGAGATGTGGCTCGGGCTGAACTGAGCTTCAGAAAGCCCAGGGCCAAGGTGTTCGCCTTTGAGCAACAAGTCATTGCCCTCAACGCCATTCGGGCTCCCGGTGCCAACGTCCTACAGGTTATGGATGAGTTGAAGGAAACTGCCAGCCGTCTCAATGACGAGCTGCTGGCCCCGCGCGGTTTGAAATTGACACAGAACTACGATCAGACAACCTACATCCGAAGCGCGATTGAGTTGGTTCGCCAGAGTCTGCTGGTGGGTGGAGCTTTGGCTGTTTTAGTGCTGCTTCTGTACTTGCGCAGCGCTTCCTCCACGCTGGTGATATCGGTGGCCATTCCCATCAGCATCATCGGTGCTTTCTTGATGCTGTACTGGTTCGGACGCACCTTGAATGTGGTCAGCCTGGCCGGGCTGGCCTTTTCAGTCGGTATGGTGGTGGACAACTCGATCGTGGTTTTGGAGAACATCTACCGGCATCGCCAATTGGGAAAATCCGGCTCACAGGCCGCTTATGACGGTGCCAGGGAAGTTTGGGGGGCAGTGCTCGCCAGTACCTTGACCACCATTGCGGTTTTTCTTCCTGTCGTTTTCATGCAGGAGGAGGTGGGCCAGCTTTTTGGCGACATCGCCATCACCGTGACCTGTGCCGTCGGTTTGAGTCTGATCGTGGCCATGACGGTCATTCCCTCCATGTCAGCCAGGATCCTGCATGTCGTGAACCGGGACAGTGGTGACTCGCCGGCCTCCCGCACCTGGAGTCGGATTCACCCGGGTCGTCTGTTGACCGTTGGTGTGGTGTCGACTGTCAACTGGGTCAATCGCTCAAGCCTTCGGCGATTAACAGTGATCATAGCATTGACGGTTCTCTCTTTGGGATCGAGCTATCTACTGATGCCCAAAACCGAGTATTTGCCGGTTGGCAACCAGAACTTTCTTTTTGGCGTCGTTCTGCCTCCTCCTGGCTACAGCGTGGACCAAGTCGCCGGGATGCGGCAAGTCTATGTGAACCAGCTCGCACCCTTATGGGAAAGTACAGTCGGCTCGGCGGAAGCCGAAGAGCAGCCCGGTGGCGGAATCGATGCCTTCTTTTACGTGGCACTGAGCGATCGGGCCTTCCTGGGAGCACGAGCTCGCGACCCGATGCGGGTCCGAGAACTGATCCCCGTGTATCAACAGGCCAGTCGCAAACTGCCCGGCACTATAGTGATCGTGAACCAGGCCAGCATTTTCCAGCGGGGAATAGGTGAGGGTCGAAACATAGATATTCAGTTTGTGGGTCCCGACCTGGAGCCTCTGATCCAATTGGCAGGGGAAGCCTTTGGTCGATTGTTTCGAGTCATGCCAGGTGTGCAGGGCCGGCCCATTCCAGGGTTGGACTTGGGAAATCCGGAGATTCGGATCACGACTCACCGTCAGCGGGCCGCTGAACTGGGTCTGAGCAACCGGGACCTCGGTTTCACGGTGAGCGCGCTGATCGATGGGGTCAAGGCCAGTGACTTTCAGTACCAGGGAAAGCAAATTGATCTCAAGATCATCTCCGAGGACAGTCTTGAGCGCCGAACCCATTCCTTGGATCAACTTCCCATTGCCACCCCGTCGGGCCAACTGGTGACTTTGGGTTCGGTAGCCCGGATTGAAGCGGTCAGCGGACCTGTTCAGATTAACCACCGAGAGCGGGAACGCACCATCACCCTGCGATTGACTCCCGCCGAAAGAATGCCTCTGGAGTCGGCCATGGAGTTGATCGAAGACGAGATCTTGGCCCCTATGAGAGCTGGCGGAAAGCTGGGTGGACTCTATCGGGCTTCTCTCAGTGGAACTGCTGACAAGCTGGCTCAGGCTGCCCAGTCTCTTCGATTGAACCTGATTCTAGCGTTGATCATCACCTATCTGTTGATGGCGGCTCTTTTTGAGAGTTTTCTGTATCCCTTCGTGATCATGTTCAGTGTCCCCCTGGCGGCCATGGGTGGCTTCCTGGGACTGGCGACCGTGAACCGATTCCTCACCTTCCAGGCTCTGGATGTGCTGACCATGCTCGGATTCATTATCTTGATTGGTACAGTAGTCAACAATGCGATCCTGATTGTTCACCAATCGCTGAACCATATGCATGAGGAGAATCTGGCTCCCGGAGAGGCGATTGGAAAGGCCGTGGAGAATCGCATTCGCCCCATTTTCATGAGTGTCTCCACCAGTGTTTTTGGAATGCTACCTCTGGTTGTGTTCCCCGGGGCGGGTTCAGAGCTGTATCGTGGTCTGGGCAGCGTGGTGATCGGTGGGCTCATCGTTTCCACCCTCTTCACGCTCTTTCTCGTGCCTGCCCTTTTCAGTCTCACTATGGATGCCAAATTGAAGCTGCTCGGCCAGGCGCGCCGGGTCTTCAGTCCTGGAACGCGCTAAGCCCGGTTGGGCGGGAAACCTGGATCCTTCCAGTTGGAGTCACCTCAGCACGCCACTGTTCCTGGTCCGGAGTCACGATGATCCACTGATCAGCGCTGTCCCGTACTCGCCTGGCAAGCAACCCGTGGTGAAGGTCTTCATAAGATCCGCTGTTTGAAGCACAACCTCTGGATAGGGTGGCCTGGCGGACACACTCCCGAATCATATGTCTCTTCCAGCGTTCGGTCAGTTCAAACCATTCTTTCTGCACAGTGCTTCAGTTGCCCCCTTTCATGAAGCAGCAATTTCTATACCAATTGCATCCGCTTGACGAGAGATGTTCTCCAAGCCTCGGCGTATCAAGAAAAGAAGGGACTGGCTACTCTGTCCCCTGGTCCAAGTGGAGAATTAACAACACCTTCCATAGATTCCAGTTTGCCGAGTGTAGAAGAGGGGAAAGAGTAGCCTGTCCCCTCTTCTACACTCGCGGGAGAATGTAAGGAATCAGATCTGGCAACCGACGTTGACGATGGTAAACCTGTGGACTCGATCCGATGGGTGTTCAAAGCCGGATGGAACAGGCCGAAGTTGTCAGATGGATCGGGTAGGCTTTTAAGTGCCTGATGTGAGGGCTGTTTGCCTGCTTCTGTATGTGATAGGCGCGCAACGGTTCTTGAGGTCTGATGGCCCGGAGGTCGGCTGGGTTCCGATTGAACGGGTGATTGAGAATGTCAGAAAAGGGTTTGCAGACCTTCCGGTCAAACCAAGTTGTTGTGGATTTTTCGAGAGCTTGCTACTAGAATTTGGTGGACGGAGGTCGCAGTCAGGAACTCACCAATATGCAGGAGGTGCAATGAACAAATCAGACATGATTGACAAAGTTGCTCAAATCGCTGGCGTTTCCAAGACGGACGCAGCAGCGGTCATCAACGCCCTCTTTGACACCTCGCGAAGCGGGGTCATCGCGGGAGAACTGGGATCTGGAGGGAAGGTCAGCATTCCCGGGTTCGGGACTTTTGAGTCACGCCACCGTGCGGCCAGAAAGGGACGAAACCCGCAGACAGGTGCGGAGATTATGATCTCCGCCAAAAACGTTCCTGCCTTCAAGGCGGGTAAGGCACTGAAAGACACAGTCAGCAGCTAGACTCGGCGGCTTTCGTCGCGTTTCTTGCAACCCACCTGAGTTGCTGTCAGGATTTGGCCGTCTGTCTAAGGGACTGAAAACAAAAGGAAAGCCTTGACTGGAAAGGGTTTGGTCCGGTCAAGGCTTTCCCTTATGTACCCCACGATTCCCCCCTCCCAATTTCCCGTGTATTTCACTACGGGCTTAACTCCATTTTTGGGAGCTCCATCCGCAGCTGCCTAACCGCCTCATGATTCACCTTGCCTTTTGAGGGCTTTGTGGCTTTAAGTGGGGATACGAGCTGCATCATCACTTTCTGAGGGGGAGGGGTGTCAGGATAGAGGCAACCTTTATGAGGTTTTCAAGCGGCCACCCCTTGGCAGTGCTGATTTCCACAATAGTCCTTCTGTCGATGTTCGTCCTGTCGGTTTTCGGGCAGGATTAACACGGATTGACAGACACGGATTAACACAGATTAGCGAACACGGATTCACACGGATTAAGTAATCACGGATTGCACGGATTAACGAACACGGATTCACACGGATTCAGTAATCACGGATTGCACGGATTAAGAAAGGTATCTTCTTCTCATTCGTCACTCGACACTCGTCAATCGACAATGGTCTGCTGTCAGTTGTT
>JAUXKG010000436.1 GCA_030624355.1 Acidobacteriota bacterium | reverse complement strand
CCAGCAGTGAGCCCCGAACCACGCCGAAAAGAACCCCGGCACCCAGTGTCAGAATCGAGCCAGGCACAAATAGAACGGTTGCCAGAACATAAAGCAAAACAAACAGGACGGGTCCCCAGGGACCCAAATCGTCAACCAGCCTCAGTGTTCCGGTTAAAAGTCCGTGGACGTCCAAAAAAGACCTTGCCGCTACAACCAGGCCAACCACCACCAACAGGATCGCGAGCCACTTCCAGCTGAATTTCCTGCCATCGTTCATAGTTTTTTTCTCATGGACAAAGCTACCCTTCAAAACTCAGGTCATCTAAACCTGGGTTAAAGGATGCAATTACTATGGTGACCGTTTCCAGTAGGGTTCTCTCAATGTCGGAAAACCTACTGGAGCCCGGATTATGCATAGGTTCTCGTCACGAGTGATTTTCTTCACTTCGCTCAGACGAAAGCAAGGCGATGCAGTAGAGAATTTATGCATAATCCGGGCTAGAGAGTTACGCTTCATGGTTGCAAGCTACAGGAAATGGACAGGCACTTCAGTAGTCTTCAATCACTGGCCAAACCGGTCGAGATGCATTGAATTGTTGAATCGATGATGGCCGGAACAGCACAAAGACTACTAGAGATGAACGGCAGATGCCACAGCTATCAGGTGAGGCAACTGGCAACCCGGCCCTGACTTGACTCCCCAGGATTGAAGAAGGACCATAAAGTGCCATGTTTGAGTACCTGAAAAAGATTGGCCCCGGTGCCATTGTGGCTTCAGCCACAATTGGAGCGGGAGAAACGGTCTTGGCGGTTCGAGCGGGCGCCTGGGGTGGTTACAGCCTGCTCTGGCTGGTCCTGCTGGCCACTGTCACCAAGTCCTTTCTGACGCTCTACATGTTGGGGCGTTATTCGGCAGTCAGTGGACAGACGGTAGTAGAAAAGCTCATTGATTTTCCGGGTCCCAGAGGATGGCTGCTGTGGTTGATCCTCTTGTTGGAGGCGCTTGTGGCACCGCTGGTCTTTGTGGTGATTGCGGTTCCCTGCGGAAGGATGATGAGTCAGGTGCTGGCTTCCCTGGGTATCCTGCTCTCATACAAGTGGCTGGCCATGGCTTTTGTGAGTCTGGCTATCGGAGTGGGAATGGTGCAGCAGTATGAAACCTTGGAGAAGTCACAGCTTGTGGTCTGTCTGATCTTGCTGGCCGGAACAGTGACGGCCACCATTTTGGTTGGGCCGGATCTTAAGGAGATGGCCAGGGGATTTTTTCGATTTGGATATTTTCCTCCTTATCCTGATTGGGTTCCGGCCCAGATCTCGAGCCGAAGTCCACTCTTGGAAATGGCCTCGATCTTCGGATATGCCGGAAGTATTCCCATGAATTATTTGGTCTACTCCAACTGGGTATTGATCAAGGGCTGGACAGTGGAGAAGGCCGGACGTCCCGGGCCGGCACTCAGGAGGGCGCTTGCCCCTCTTCGCTGGGATGTGGCCTTTAATGCTGTGCTGGTTCTGGTTGTGACGGGAGCATTCATGGTGTCCGGGGCCGCCATATTGAGACCCTTGCACCGGATTCCCAGGGGATTTGATCTGCTGACCGAACAGGCCCAGATCTTCGGTCAGATTTCTCGAATGATGATCCCACTCTACTACGTGACAATATTGACAGCGCTGTGGGGGACTCTGAATGCCTTGCCTGATATCTATGTCCGGGGGGCGCACAGCTTTTTGCGCCAGCTTATCCCACAGGCCGGAAACCTGAAGCACCGACAGGTCATGACTGTTTTCGGGGGGATCATACTGGTGTTGACGTGGTTGTTGATCTGGACCGGAACCACGCCCATCGTCATGATCGACCTGGTGGCTCTCTTCAGCACCAATCTTGGAGTCGGGCTGGTTTGTGTCGCCGCCATTTGGTTGGATCGGCAGCTGCCGCCTGAGAGGCGCAGCTCACGCCTGATCTGGTGGGCGACGGTCCTCTCAGCGGTAGTGATTAACCTGATGGCGCTTCTCTCGGCCAGAGAAGTTTTGGGTAAATACCTTTGAGCTGCCGGTCAGGCAGAACTTAGAAGTGTCCTGGCCTGCAAAGCAGCATTGTTCCAATAGACCCAGTCCGTGGTGTCGAAGAAGAAAGCGTCGAGCCTCTGGTGATGGATTTCCTTCATGATATATTCTCAGCCTATGAAGTATCGAAAACTTGGTGCTGCCGGATATGAGGTTTCTAGGATTGGCTTCGGCGCCTGGGGCATTGGGCGGCGCCTGTGGATCGGGGCTGAGGATTCCGAATCGATTCGAGCACTGCATCGTTCGGCTGATCTGGGTCTCAATTTCATTGATACGGCTCTTGGATACGGGCAGGGGCACAGCGAGAGGCTCATTGGGCAGTTTCTAGCTGACCGGACAGAGCGAATCTATGTGGCTACCAAGGTTCCTCCCAAGAATCTCTCCTGGCCGGCACGCGGCACCCTGGACGAGGCTTTCCCTAGGAACCACATCTTAGAGTGTGCCGAGTCCAGCCTGAGAAACTTGAAAGTAGATCGAATTGACCTGTTGCAACTGCATGTATGGGACCCCTCCTGGTTCAAAGAGGGCCAGTGGCATGAAACCCTGGAGGAATTGAAGGCGGCAGGCAAGGTCGCCCATTTGGGAGTTTCTGTCAATGATCACCAGCCGGACTCTGTTCTGGAACTGGTGAGTTCGGGCCGGATAGACACCGTTCAAGTGATTTACAATATTTTTGAGCAGTCGCCCGAAGAGAAACTGTTCCCACTCTGCCTGGAAAAGCAGGTGGGTGTGATTGCACGGGTACCCTTTGATGAGGGAGCACTTGCTGGCGGTGTGACCCCACAGACGAGATTTCCGAAGAAAGACTGGCGCAACCTGTATTTCAAAGAGAACCGCAAAGAGCAGGTTTTTGATCGAGTG
>JAUXKG010000275.1 GCA_030624355.1 Acidobacteriota bacterium | reverse complement strand
GTGACCAAGCTGGACGGAACCGCAAAAGGTGGCATCGTAGTGGCCGTTGCCAGGGAACTGCAGATTCCGATTCTTTACGTTGGGATCGGAGAAGGGCAGAAAGACTTGATTCCCTTCTCATCCGAGGGATTCGTCGACTCTCTATTGATGGAAATAGACAGTGTTGATTAGCTTTTACACTATTTATATAGATAAATTAGATGATCATCCAGTGCGGTTCCAGTAGTAACGCCGAACTGGACGGCGAGCAAACATTCCGATTAGAACCGTTCCTGAGATAAACCCTCCGATGTGCGCCCACCAGGCAATGCCGCTCATGAGTTGAGAGGTTTCGCCCAGTGAGGCGGTCCCATGGAGCAACTGGATGAGAAACCAGGACCCCAAGACCAGAATCGCAGGAAGCTCAACGACAGGCCAGAGAAGAAACAGCGGGACCATGGTAAGGACCCGGGCAAAGGGGTAGCTTACCAGGTAGGCTCCCAGGACACCCGATACGGCTCCGCTGGCACCTTTAGTCGGAATTTGGCTGTCCAGATTGAAAAGAATGTGGGTCCAGGTGGCCAGAATCCCGCATAAAAAGTAGAAAAAGAAGAAACGAATTGAACCCATCCGGTCCTCGATGTTGTCTCCGAAAATCCACAGGAACCACATATTCCCAATAAGGTGAAACAACCCTCCGTGCAGGAACATCGAGGCTAAAATGGAAAGGCCGAATCCGGTGGTGATCTGGACAGGCTGCTGGCCGATCAATTGTAATTTGGCGGGAACAACTCCGTATTCAAAAAGAAAACGGTTGAGGGCTTCTGATGGAAGCAAAAACTGGTAAATAAAAACAGTGATGTTGGCCGCAATAATCAGGATAGTGATTATCGGGTAGCCCCGCGAAGGAACATTGTCTCTGAAAGGAATCATAGTTTTGATGGAGGCCGACGAACTGCGAACAATGAATGATGAAGCTTTCGTGAATCTTCATTATCGTCACTGGTCGCACAGCCTTCACAATCGTACAACACGAGCAAATTGCACTGCAGAGGCTGTTCGAATCTGGTCCAGGACCTTTTCGGGGACACTACTGTCGGTGTTGACGACTCCGACGGCGTGAGGTTGACCTCGGTCTCTTCCCAACACAAAGGAAGCGATGTTGATCTTAGCTTCACCCAAAATCGTGCCAACTTGCCCGATCACACCCGGCTTGTCTTGATTCCGAATCAACAGGATGTGTTCGTCCAGCTGGGTTTCAACCGGGATGCCATCCAGGGAGACCAGACGCAAGGCTCCCTGGTGCAGCACAGCGCCTTCAATCCATTCCATTTGTTGTGGTGAACGCAGCTGAATACTGATGAGGTTAGAATAGCTTCTTTCTCGGCTGCTCACTGTCTCAATTATCGAGATTCCTCTCTCTTTGGCGTAGTTGCGAGCGTTGACTTCGTTAACTTCCTCGGTAAGGATCGGCTTCAGAATGGCTTTGAGAATGTAATTACTGACCGGCTTATAATTTATCTCGGCCAGTTCTCCATAATAGCGAAGGCCAATTTCCGAGATTCGGATCTGGGAAATTTGTCCGATGAACGAACCCAGTTTCTCTCCCAAACGCACATAGGGCTGCAGGTCTTCCATCTCCTTGGAAGTCATTGAGGGAAAGTTGACTGCATTCAAAATCACTTCGTGCTGTAGATAATTGGCTATTTGAACGGCAATCTCATAGCCCACCTTGGACTGTGCCTCCACCGTGGATCCAGCTATGTGGGGAGTGACGATGGTTTGGTCCGAAGACAAGAGGGAGGAGTGAATTTCCGGTTCCTCTTCGAACACATCCAGGCCGGCACCTGCCAGATGCTGGCTCTCCAGAGCGTCCGCCAGGTCTGCCTCCACCACCAGTCCCCCCCGTGAAGTATTGATGAGAGAGGCACCCCTCTTCATCGATTTCAGTGCATCTGCATCAATCAAACCCTTTGTTTTCTCGTTCAACGGAAGGTGCAAACTTACAAAGTCGGATTGAGACAGTAGATCGTCCAGTGTAGTCAGCTGCACGCCGAGACCAACAGCGTGTTCCTCATTGACAAAGGGATCAAAAGCGATGACCTTCATGTAAAAGGACTGTGCCCGTTGGGACAACAAAGCCCCGATTTTCCCCAGGCCCACAACTCCCAGCGTCTTGTTTTGAAGCTCCTGCCCCACGAAACGGCTTTTGTCCCAGTTGCCTGACCTGAGGGAGGCATGGGCAAAGGGAATCTTTCTGGCCAATGACAACATCAGGGCAAAGGCATGTTCGGCTACGCTGATACTGTTCCCGCCAGGGGTATTCATGACCACCACTCCCTTGCGCGTAGCTGCCTCCTGGTCAATGTTGTCCACTCCAGCTCCAGCCCGTCCAATGACTCGAAGACGTTGGGCTGCCTCGATCACGTCGGATGTGACTTTCGTTTTACTCCGAACGATCAAAGCGTCAGCATCACGAATTTCCGACAAAAGATCATCGGGAGAAAGATCAGACCGGTAGGCCACCTCAAAGTCAGGTTGTCCTCTCAGATGTTCAATCCCATCTTCGGAGATGGAGTCAGTGACGAGGATTTTCATGATTGTTTTGTTGTCTTGAAACATCGATTCCATTTGCCGCTTCCAGCAGTGCCGCTCTCAAACCCGATCCGGCTTCGATCTCAGTTCCCATCATCAAGAGGCACAGTTCAATAGCCGAGAGGACCGAAAAGACATCCACCAGATCAAGGTAACCGAGATGGGCGATTCGAACAATCTTCCCCTTGAGTTCGCTCTGTCCTCCGGCGATCTTGATACCGAACTCTTGCTCCAGCTTTTTTACAAGTTCCGTCGCCGAGACGCCCTCCGGCGGGAAAGCCGCCGTGACTGCACTGGACGGAGACGAGGAGAGAAGGCTGAAGCCCAGCTCAAGGAGCGCTTTCCGGGTGCAGCGAGACATCAGATCAGCCTCAGCCAGGATCTGCTCGGGGCCCTGACGAAGGATTTCCCGAGTGGTTTCGTTCAAGGCGTCGATCAGTGAGACAGCCGGTGTGTAAGCAGTCTGACCCGCCTTCTGCTTCTTCACTTCGGCCGAAAGATCGAAGTAGTAAGACGAGGATGTATGGTCGCTAATCCTGTCGAGCGCTCTCGGACTGATCGACATGAAGGACAGTCCTGGTGGCAGGCCAAGCGATTTCTGAGATCCGCTGATGACGATGTCGAGTCCCCAGTCATCCGTCTGAAGGGGTTGAGTCAGCAGGGCCGAAATGGCATCGACTACGATGAGAACGTGAGGAAAACTCTGGTGGACGGACTGTGCGATCGGCCCCAAATCATGTGACGTCGCTGTTGACGTTTCACAGGCCTGGATAAGCAGAACACAAGTGTCGGGATGATTCTCAAGAGCCTGGCAGATTTCGTCTGCGGAACAGGCTTCCCCTGCCTCTTTCCGAAGGGCTGTGCAGGGAATCTTGTGTGTGTCACAAATCTCAAGCCATCGCTCACCCAACTTGCCGGTTACTGCCGCCAGGGCTGGTTCGCCCTGAGAAAGAAGATTGGAGACGGCCGCCTCCATGGCACCGGTGCCTGAAGAGGCCAGGATGACAATCTCATTCTCGGTATGAAGGATTTTCTGTAGATTGCTTCGAGTCTCCAAAAACAGATTCGTGAACTGCTGGGTCCGATGGTGAAGGATGGGGCGAGCCAATGCCAGTTGAGCCTCAGGCATCAACGGTGTAGGTCCCGGGGTGAACAGCCTTCTTTTGCGCATTGGAGAATAATAACACGAGCGCAATGATGTGCCGATGACTGGGAAGATTACATCTGCGGCGAGCAGATGTTCGATGACGCTGATTCCATTTGTTTCCGGCAATTCGACAGGTCAGGCAGAAGCAGCCCTTCTTGACCTGCCTAGGGCTTCTCTCTATTATTTGGGGCTCAATGCAGCAGACTCTCGCATTTTGTCTAGCCGCCTGGCTGATCCCGGGTGCCGGTCATCTGCTCCTCAGAAGATGGGTCAGGGGGAGCCGTGTTCTTTGCGGCGGTGATGGTACTCTTCGGTTGCGGGCTGGTCATGGAGGGCAGGCTTTTTGGTCTGACACCTGGATTTTTCGGTCTCCTGAAGTTGTTTGCTGATGCCGGGGTTGGACTCCCATATTTTATGGGGAAGCTGATGGGATGGGGGATAGGGGATGTTACCAGCTACGGATACGAATACGGAAATACATTCTTGTTCTCTGCGGGTCTGCTGAACATGCTGATTGTGGTAGACACCTTTGACATTTCCCAGGGTCGGAAGCGGTGAACCACTACGTCAGCGTTCTCATCATGTCGGTCTGTATCTCGACAGTCTTTACGTTCATCACCAAGGAGACTCGGAAAGAACGTATTCGCTATTTCTTCAAGTTGATGGGTTATATGGGCTTGGGCTCTCTGCTAGGTGCCTGGCTCATGTATGCCATTCCCTGGTAGCCATGAATGAGAGGCAAACTGCTTTATTGGTTGCCAGCTGTGGTCTGTGCCACTGTCATCTTTATCCTTTCTGAACAAAGCAGCGTTAGCGGGATGCAACTCATTCC
>JAUXKG010000089.1 GCA_030624355.1 Acidobacteriota bacterium | reverse complement strand
TTGTCTGTCGTCCCCCTTTTTCTTCAGCAGTACAACGAGTAGCCCATGGAAGCACAACGCTGTCAGCGTGGATGATTGCGGCACTGCAGTAGACAACTAATGCATATTCCGGGCTAATGACCGGAGCCGTGGATTCCAACCTTCTCAGCTATACGAACCAGATCGGGCAAGGAAGCCGCCCGCATCTTCTCCATGACCCTGGCCCGGTGAACCTTGATGGTCTTCTCGGTGGCACCCAATTCGGCACCAATCTGTTTGTTCAACATGCCGGTCACTACCAGAGCCAGCACCTGCTTTTCGCGGGGCGTCAGGCTGTCGATGCGATCCTGGATCTCTGCTTTCTCAGTGCGTTCACGCCGCTCCTGTTGATCGAAGGAGACAGCGCGTTGAATAGCGTCCAGAAGTTCCTGGTCATTGAAGGGCTTTTGCAGAAAATCGACCGCTCCGGCCTTCATGGCCCTCACGCTCATGGGGACGTCTCCGTGTCCAGTGATGAAGATGATCGGGATCTCCACCCCCACCTGCTTGAGTTTCTCCTGCAGATCGAATCCACTCAGACCGGGCATGCGCACATCCAGAACGGCGCAAGAAGGACAATCGGGGAGTCGCTGGTTCAGAAAGTCACCGGCCGACGAGAAGGTCTCGACTTCGAACCCAACCGATCGGATCAACCTCGACAGGGCCTTGAGCACAGACTCATCATCGTCGATCACAAACACCGTAGCACGGCCACTCATCCGGACAGCTCTCCTTCCCGGCAGGGCAGGGTGAAAAACACGGTGATTCCCTGCTCAGGGCTTTGCACCGCCCACAAACGACCCCCATGAGCTTCAACGATGGAGCGGCAGATGGGCAGGCCCATCCCCAAACCGTTGGGCTTTGTGGTGTAGAAGGGTTCAAATATCCGATCGAAGGATTGCCGGTCCAGAGAGGGACCGCTGTCACATATAGAGATGATGATCGTGTTGGTCTCCAGCAAGCGGGTGCCCACTACCAGCTCACCGTTTTCCCCGGAGGAGCTCTTCATGGCTTCCGAACCGTTGCGAATCAGGTTCAAAAGGACCTGCTCCAACTGGATGCGATCCGCCCAGGTCGTCAGTGAATCGGCCGCCAGGTCGAACACCAGTGTAACTCTGTTTTCCAGTGCCTCTGTCCGAGCCAGGCTTTCCACCCCCTGAATGACCTCATTGATGTCCAGCACACTCCTGTCGGACTGATCTTTGCGCAGGAACCGGCGCTGTCGTTCGATCATTCCCCCCGCCCTTGAAGCATCCCCAACAAGGTCTTGTAAGGTTTCCTCCAGCTCGGCGCGGTCCGGCTCTCCACGGACCGAAAATCTCTGGGCAGACTGAGCGTTGGCCAGGATAGCAGCCAGAGGCTGGTTCAGCTCGTGGGCCAGCGAAGAGGCTAACTCCGCCATGGTGGCCACCCGCGACACATGGGCCAGCTCCTCCTGATGGCGTCGTAATTCCTTTTCGGCTCTGATCCGCGCCTCTTCACTATTTTTGCGCTCAGTAATATCCATCATGAATCCACGGAGTGTCTTCGGACTTCCCCCAACCGTATCCACCGTGACCAGGTCATGGATCCAGATGGCACTGCCGTCGGAGGCGATCATCCGGTATTCAAATTCGTATTCCTGACAGCTTTGAGACGAACTTTGGCAAAACTCGAGGGCGGCCTGCCGGTCATCGGGATGAATATGGGTGCTCCAGAAATCCTTCTGGTACCACTCTTTCACTGGGTAACCAAGAAGACCAACCGCCTGAGGTCCTACGTAGGTAAACTGCCAGCTTTCAGCGTCTGCCTCCCACGGGATGGCACGTGTGGTTTCCAGTATCTTTCTGAGACGCTCCTCCCCTTCTCGCAGGGACTGCTCCACCCGTTGGCGAGACTCTACCTGGGTCCGTAATTGGACGTTGACCTTCTCAAGCTGGTGAGTCCGCTCCACCACTCGCAGTTCCAGCTCGTCGTGGGCCTTCTGAAGGGCTTGCTCGGCCTGCTTGCGCTCAGTGACCTCTTCGATCACGGAAGCGATGGCCCGGACTTCACCCTTCTCCGAGTGTACAGGATAGGAGCTGATCGACCAGTCTCGCCCGACTCCCGGCTGAGCCGGAGTCAGGCCGTGCATCTCGACCCCTAAAACAGGTTCACCTGTCTCGATGACTCGGCGTAATCGAGCTTCCACGCTGGTCGCGATTTCCGGAAGGACTTCTCTAATGGTACGGCCCATATGGGCCGAGACGGGCTTACCATTCATCTCAGCCAGCCACTTGTTCAAACGCAGGTAGCGAAAGTCACAGTCCATCAGGCTCAGCCCTACCGGAGCCGTGTCGCAAAGCTGCTCCAACTCCTCGAGTTGTTCTTCGATGGATTTCGTTGGCACCAGAGAACTGCTGGACTTCACGTCTCTATCCCTCTCAAAAGGGAAATTGTTTTTCCTCGAGCAGAACAGTGATCCATTTGGACTCGGTCATCTCCTGCCAGGCCCAGCCGCCTGTGCCTTCTCGACCGTAGCCGCTCTCCTTCACGCCCCCAAAGGGGACTGTGGGTTCGGTGTAGGTGGGAGAGTCGTTGATATGGACCATTCCAACTTCAAGCTGTTGGGCTAACTTCAGACCTTTCTGAATGTCACGGGTAAAGATACCCGCGGATAATCCGTAGCGACTGTTGTTGGCCAGCTGCAAGGCATCGGCGGCGTCTTCGGCCTGGATCACGGCCGCCACCGGCCCGAAGGTCTCCTCCTCAAACAAACTCATCCCGGGGCGCACATCGGCGACAACTGTGGCAGGGTAAAAAGGTGGGTCGGGTGTTCCTCCACACACCAGCCTGGCTCCCGCATTAATCGAATCGGTCACCAACCGGTGCACCCTCTGCAGTTGTTCGTCGTTGATAATGGGCCCCAGATGGGTTTCCGGTGAGCGTGGATCTCCCACCTTCAGATTCGAGGCTCTGCTACCCAACCGCTCCACCATCTCTTCATAACAGGGTCCTTCCACAATCACCCGGCTGGCCGCCATGCAGTTCTGCCCGGAATGATAAAAGGCACTGAAGACAATGGCCTGGGCGGCCCGCTCCAGGTCCGCATCACGCAGAACAATGGCCGGATTCTTACCACCCAGTTCCAGTCCGAATCTCTTCAGGTTGGCGGCCGCCCCGCCAGCCAGGTACTTCCCGGTGGCGGTAGAACCCGTGAAGGTGATGGCTTTCACATCCGGGTGTGCCACAAAGAGGTCTCCCAAGGGCTTGCCTGGACCCGGAATGACATTCAGTGCTCCCGGAGGCAAACCCGCTTCGTCAAAGACACGTCCCAGCATCACCGCGATCACGGGTGCCAGAGGGGAGGGTTTGAGAACCAGGGTGTTGCCCGTTGACAAACCCAGTGCAACCTTCTTGGCCGCCAGGGTCAAGGGGACATTCCAGGGGGTAATCGCGACCACTACCCCCACCGGCTGTCTGATGCTAAACGAGCATTTGGCGCTGGGGGTGGTTTTCCCTTCCACCCGCCGCACATCTCCGGCCGCCGCCCGCACCAGATCCACAGACTTGCTCACCTCTGAACGGGCCTTGCTGACCGTCGAACCCGCTTCGTCAATGAGGACCTCTACAAACTCCTCTGATTGCTCTTCCAGTGCGGAGGCTGCCCTCCACAGAACGTTTTCCCTCTCCGAACCTGTCAGCTGCTGCCAGGTTCGAGTGGCGGCCTGGGCCGCTTCAATGGCCATACTGGCGTCTTCCACACCCGCATCAGCCACTCGAGCATACAGCTCACCGGTGGTGGGATTGAAATCATCAAAGGTGGCTCCAGAGACAGCGGCACGCATCTCTCCATTAACAAAGAGCCCCTCTTCGCGAACTGCTATCCCGGACGATTGATTTATTTTTTCCAGCTTCATGCTCCTTGCCCGGATTATACATAGGTTTTCACTTATGCATGGTCCGGGCTACCAACCTATTCTATATGGCAGCCGCAAAGATGGCCAAATCACTGACGAGAGCCACCCTTTGCCGTTTCTTCGGTCAGTGACTTCTGCGAAAATTTCAGGCATCATTCTCTATTTGTCTTCAGGGGAACACCCAGCATCAGATGTCTTCACAGGTATACATATTTGCTCTGCTGACGGCTCTTTTCTGGGGCATCGTCCCAGTTGTCAACAAACGAGGTCTGGCCATCGGAGGGAATCCCCTGCAGTGCGCTCTGACCATGGTATCGGTCACCCTGGTGGTATTCTGGGTTCTTCTCCTGGGCACGCAGCCGGGAGAGGACTTGTTTGCCCACCTTTCGGTGCGCTCGGTCTGCATCTTCGGATTGGCCGGTTTCGCTGGAACCGCCTTGGGAAGAGTGACCAGCGCTGCCGGCGTCGATCGGGTAGGTGCCACCATCAACTCAGCCGCTCTGAGTTCGCGTCCTCTTATTGCCACCCTCATCGCCATGCTGTGGTTGGGAGAACCAGCAAAGCCCCCGTTGTTTGCCGGGATTTTTCTGCTGGTCGCCGGTGTGGTGACTCTGGTCTTTTCGAAGGGAGGGAATATCACCGGCTGGCGAAAGCGAGAGCTGTGGATTCCGTTGATGGGCGCAACAGTCTTCGCTCTTGGAAACGTGATTCGCCGCTTCGGACTGAGCACCACACCCTTGCCGGTCTTGGAGGCACTGGTCATCAACCAAACGGCAGCCTTTTCGGCACTGGCAGGCTATGGGCTCATCTGGAGACGCTCACAGGTGCTCTCTGCGCCTCGCCGTTCCTATCTGTTCTTCTCAATCTCCGGAGTCCTTGGCGCTATCGCCCTGTTCTCTATGTTCGAGGCTCTTGACCGCGGCCCCATAGCCATAGTGGATCCTCTGGTAGGCACTCAATCGCTATTCACAATCCTGGTGGCCTACTTTGTTCTCCATGACCTCGAGCGCATTACCCTTCGCTTGATCGTCGGTGCCACTCTGGTGGTCTTGGGCGCCAGCATCATCATCGCGTTCGACACGGTGCTCAAGTAAGCCCTTATCAAAGACGGAAGACGCGTTTTCCTATCAGAAGCTCCCAGGTCTTTTCCGGCTCATCGGCAAACAGGGAAGGCAGGTCGGCTTCCTGGGTCAGCCAGGATCCCGCGGCGATTTCCCTTTCCAGCTGGTTCGGCGCCCATCCGGCGTATCCCAAGGCGAAGATGTAATTCTCAGGTCCCGCACCTTGGGCGATCGATTCCAACAGCGCCGGATCTGAAGTGACTGCCACTCCCTGAGTAACGACGTGGCTTGTCTCCAAGAGCACATCGCTGCTGTGCAGCAGGAGACCGCGGTCCAGCTCTACGGGGCCTCCGTAGAAGACAACCAGCTCAGTCTGATCCTCAGACAGCTCCAACCCCATCATCTCCGAGATTTCAGCCAAACTCACCTTGCCTCGCGGTCGATTGACGATGATCCCCATGGCACCATCAGCACTGTGCTTGATGATATAGACAACCGTCTTGGCAAAGCCTGGATCCCGAAGCTGGTTGGTGGACACCAGGAAGTGTCCGGTCAATGTGTCCGGTTCCGTCTCTTCGGCGGTCGGCTGCCAAATGGAAAAAGAGAGTGTTGCCAGCAGGATCAGCGATAAGATTCTCACCAGCACAGATTACCCCATGTCCCAAACGATGGAAACCCTCGGGTCTTTCCCAGGGAACACTCCACCTGAGTGGTTGAATGCGTTAGAGACGCCCCATAGCCCGTACGGGTGAGTGATCGGGCGATAGCTGAACAGGCTGTATCGCTGGATGACTACCGAAGGAAATACTTCTTGAGTGTTGTCTCGTCCTCTGTTTCCACAAAGGCCGTCACCTTGTCGCCGGCCCTCAACACAGTGTCACCATGTGGAATGAGCACCTGGAGGTCACGCCGAATGGAGACGACGACGCAACCCCGGGGAAGCGACAGTGTGCTCAGAGACCGGTTGACAACGGGAGAATCCTCTGTCACCTCCAATTCCACAAACCTGGCTGCAGCCCCACTGTCCAGCCGCGTTTGGGTCACCTTCTGATGTATCTCTTCCCGACGCACAATGGCTAGATTGTAGGCTCTCACGATGTTGCGGCGCCGAACTACGCCCAGAAGTCTGCGCCGATCATTCGGGTCAACGACAGGCAGGCTGCTCAGGTCCCGAGGGGCCATTTTCCCCAGAGCGGCTCCAATGGTTTCATCGGGATACACGGTTACCAGCGACCGAGTGCTGATATCTGCAGTTGTGAGCTTTTCGTGATCTGGAAGAGTCAGAGAGCGATCCAGATCCTGTAGGCTGACAATGCCGCAAAGAACCTGGTTCTGATCGACCACCGGAAAAGCATGACGTTGATAGGTTTGAAAGTGATGAGCGACTTGGCCAAGATTCATCGACAAGGATACAGGCACCGTATCCGTTGTCATCACTTCGGAGACCAGGACGCTTTGCATCACGTCTACATCCCGGCCACGTGCCAGGTGAACCCCGCGTCGTGAGAGTTTCAAGGTGTAAATAGATTCCGATTCCAAGAACCCGGCCAACACCATGGCGATGACGGTAGAGAGCATTAGCGGCAGCATAATCCGGTAGTCACCGGTCATCTCAAAAAGAATGATGATTGCAGAGATGGGAGCTCGAGCAGCGGCGGCAAACACGGCTGCCATTCCCACCAGGGCATAGGCTCCCGACTGGGCTGTGATGTTGGGAAATCCAAAGTGCACCAAATTCCCCCAGGCTCCACCCAGCATTGCACCCATGAAGAGCGAGGGGGCAAACACCCCCCCTGAGCCGCCGGACCCCAAGGTCAACGAGGTTGCAACCATCTTACAGACAAGCAAAATCATCATAGTCGTCAGGGCCATTTCACTGTGGAGAGCCTTTTCAATAGTCCCGTAGCCCACACCAAAGACTTGGGGCACAAACAACCCCAGGACGCCAACACCCAAACCACCAACCGCTGGTTTCAGATATTCGGGGAAGTTCCAAGCTTCAAAAAGATCCTCCATCCGGTAAAGCATACGGACGAAGCCAACCCCCACTGGAGCCGCGATGACACCTAGCATGACGTAAAACAGCAACTCCCAAGGGGTTTGAAGAGCGTATTCCGGGACCACAAAGGCAGGCACGTCTCCCGCGAAGATCCGCCCTACCACACTGGCTGTTACGGAGGCGATCACAACCGTGGTGAAGTGGGCGGCAGAAAACTCGCCGAGGATCACCTCCAGAGCAAAGAGAACACCGGCAACGGGAGCATTAAAGGTGGCGGCGATGCCCCCGGCTGCCCCACAGGCTACCAGTGTTCGAATGCGATCATCAGACATCTTCAATGCCTGACCCAAAGTCGATCCCAGAGCTGAACCGATCTGAACGATGGGACCTTCGCGACCTGCGGAGCCGCCGGTCCCAATACAGATGGAGGAGGCCAGTCCCTTAATGACAACCACGATGGGACGGATGCGCCCCCCCCTCAAGGCCACTGCCTCCATCACCTCGGGCACCCCATGCCCTTTGGTCTCGCGGGCCAGATAGTAGACGAGCGGACCCACCAACAGACCACCCATCGCCGGTATGACAAGCAGGTAGTACTCCCCCATAAAGGAAAGAGCCTGGCTCCCACCAGTGAAAGCCAGCGTCCTGATGGTGTCAATGAGCCAACGGAAAAGGATAGCTCCAAAGCCAGCACCCAGGCCGACGATCAGGGCGCCGACCATGAGGAGTGTGATTTCTGGAGGGTGATGCCTGTTCAGCCATCGGACGAGTGGCCTCATCCACACTCGCCAGCCTTGCCGCCCGGGGCGTTGGCTCTGTTCTTTTCTTGATGGATTAATCGCATTGGAAAATAGTGGAGCAGCGCCTGCTAAGTTGACAAGATAAGGCGACGACTGCCTATTCTATCAATGCTTCGCATCAATTCTTGCCGGTATCAATTGTCTTCCTGGAGGCCCAGAGTCGAATGGACGACTTTTCCCCCGACCATGGTGAGGGTGACCTTGAGGTCGGAAATCTGCTCTTCAGGCACACTCAGGTAATCTCTGTCCAGGACCACCAGGTCCGCTAATTTGCCAGGTTCGAGGCTCCC